>NC_014833.1:0-300000 GCF_000179635.2 Ruminococcus albus 7 = DSM 20455
TAAGAGTTGATAAACTCATTCAATGATGTTTTTGATGAAGTCTTGAAGTATTGCTATCGTCTGACAGGGAGCGATGTCCCGGGTGACAAGCGCATAAGCGAACCGGGGTACCGTATGTGGATACAGGTCCTCAAACCATATAAGATGGAAAATAATGTGGCATACCTGCTGGCGAAGAGCGATTTTGTAAAACAGCAGACTCTTACCGCCTACGGCGATCTGCTCAATAAGGCTTTTGAAGAAGTCATGGGCTTCCCTATCAAAGTCGAGATAATGGTATCGGGCGATGATGAAGAGGAGGAAAAGAAGGAACTGAGGATAGAGGATCCCGAAATAACCGAGGATCCCGATGTATATACCTTCGATAATTTTATCAGAGGCAGTTCCAACAGCCTGGCATACGCTTTCTGCAAAGCCGTTGCCGAGAAGTATGATGCAAAGAACTCAGATAACGTTGATCCCGATAAGGTATTCAACCCCCTGATAATCTACGGTGATTCGGGTCTTGGAAAAACTCACCTTATGAAAGCTATAGAGTATAAGGTAAGCAAGGATCATCCCGATCTGAAGATAATCTATACCACGGGTGAAGCCTTCATAAATGAGCTGGTAAAAGCCCTCGAATTCAAAGATACCGTAAATTTCCATGAGAAATACCGTAATGCAGACCTTCTTCTGGTCGATGATATACAGATCATCGCAGGCAAGGAAAGAATGCAGGACGAATTCTTCCATACATTCAACGAGCTGTACAATGCCCGTAAACAGATAGTGTTCACATCGGATGTACTGCCCTCAAAGATGTCAAAGCTGCAGGACAGGATTTCAACAAGACTCAGCCTTGGTGTACTTGCAGATGTTCAGGCACCTGATTTCGAGACCAGGATGGCTATAATAAACCGCAAGGCAGAACTGCTGGGACTCAAGCTTTCAGATAACGTAGTAAGGCTCATAGCAGAAAAGCTGAAGACCAATATACGTCAGCTTGAAGGTACAGTTAAAAAGATAAAGGCTCTTACAATGTATACCAACGAGTCACCTTCCATATCCATGGCACAGCGAGTTATAAAGGAGATAATGATATCAAATCAGCCCTCCGAGATAACCGTTGACAGGATAATCTCCGAGGTGGCAAATGCCTTTGATGTTACTCCCGATGATATAAAGTCAAATCACAGGCATTCAAAAATATCTATCGCAAGAAAGATAACTATATATATATTGAAGGAAGTCAAGGGAATGACTTATACACAGATAGGCGATGCCCTCAATAAGAACCATTCCACCATGACCATACACTATCGTGACGTATCAAAACTCCTTAAAACAAACAAGGAAATGAAGGATACCGTTGACGATATAATCAAGAACCTGAAAGAGAAATAATACATAACAACAGTTGGTGTATCCTGATTAACATATTAAGATATATCACAGTTATCAACATTTTCAACAGGTTTTTCAACAATTTTGATTTTTGTGACCGGCTTGCTTTTCAGGGAAATCCTGACAATATCCGACAGATTTTCAAACATTTCCACAAACGGGATATTTTGTTTTCAAATGCAAAAAGTTGAAAGATATTATCAAAAGAAATTTTCAACCGATTTTTCACTTTTAAACCAACATTTTCTAAACAATTCAACACCATAAAAATTTGCCAACAGCTTCCCAACAAGCCGCCCTCAAAAAAACACACCACCCAAACAAAGTCTTTAAGGCACTCTCCGGACTTTCCAACAAAATCAACACACACTACTACTACTACTACAAATATATCTTAACTTATGTTTATCTTGGCACACAAAACTCAACAGATCACTACACCATAAGTTGAAAGTTCAACATCACCTAATGAAAGGATCGATAATATGAAATTCATCTGTACCAAGCAGACGCTTTATGATGCAATAGTCAATGTATCAAAAGCAGTATCCGAAAGATCAACTCTCCCTTCACTGGAGGGTATAAAGTTCTCACTTGCAGATTCTTTGCTTGAACTTACCGGATATAACCTCGAAATGGGTATAAGAACCGTCATATCTGTAAGAAGCGACGATAAAGGATCCTGTATAATCAATGCCAGACTTTTCTCTGAGATGATCAAGAAGATGTCGGCTGATGAAGTGCTGATAGATATATCCGACAGCTACCAGGTGACTATATCCGGAGGCGTGACCAAGTTCAATATGTTCGCAGCTTCTGCCGAAGACTATCCCGAACTCCCCGAGAAGGACAGCGAGACCCAGATACCCATATCCCAGCCTGTGCTGAAGAATATGATAGCCCAGACTAAATTCGCTGTGGCACTCACCGAAGATAAGCCGATACTTAAAGGCGAACTTTTCGATATCGAAAACAATACCCTTACCCTCGTTGCTATCGACGGCTACAGAATGGCAGTACGCTATGAACCTGTTAAGTATGCCGAGCAGATAAAATTCGTTGTACCCTCAAAATCTCTCTCCGAGATACAGGGACTACTCAGTGATAACGAAGACGATACGGTGTATATACACCCGTCAAGAAAGCATATAATCTTTGATATCGGCGGATATATGGTATATTCAAGACTTCTCGAAGGTGACTTCCACCCCTATAAGTCCGCTATACCGAATTCATCCAATACCGATGTAGTCGTAGACAGAAAAGAACTCATCTCAACCCTTGAAAGAGCTATGCTGCTCATCAATGACAGATCTCCTTCTCCTGTAAGATGTTTCTTTGAGAACGACCACGTTAAGATAAACTGTACTACCGCACTCGGCAAGATCTCAGATGAGATCAGCGCTGATATAGCAGGTCCCGTTATCGAGATAGGCTTCAAGTGCAAATACCTCCTCGATCCCCTTAAAGTAATTGAGGACGAAAAAGTAAAACTCAGGATGGGCGGCAGTCTGCTGGCTATGAAGATAGTTCCCTGCGAGGGCGAAAAGTATACTTACCTCGTTCTTCCTGTACGTCTGCCGAGAGAGTAATAATATACCGAAAGGAAAAATATGGAATATAAACAGAAAGAAGTAAATATAACTTCCGAATTCATAAAGCTTGATTCCCTGCTAAAATTCGCAGGAATAGTAGAAACAGGCGGAATCGGCAAGGAGATAATCCTTGAAGAACGCATAAAGGTCAACGGTGAAGTATGCACCATGCGCGGCAAAAAGATCCGCCCGGGCGATAAAGTACAGATAGACGAGATAAAGACTGAACTCGTGATAAAGTAATGTTCATTACGGATCTATCGGTGAACGGCTTCAAGAATCTCAAAAATATCGAGATAAAGCCCCATGAGAAAATAAATATCTTCTGCGGAAAAAATGCCCAGGGCAAGACCAATCTCATCGAAGCCATATGGCTGTGCAGCGGCGCAAGGAGTTTCCGCAGCACCAAGGACAGACGCATGATAGGCGACGACGAACAGGTCATGGAGATATGCCTTTCGTTCAAAAACAGCTTCCGCGAACAGGATATAAGATACGCTATGGCAAAACCGAATATCAAGGAAAAAAGCGTTTTCCTGAACGGCGTTAAGCTGAAAGCCCCGTCAAAACTCTTCGGCGGACTGAACTGCGTCATCTTTACCCCCGAAGATCTTGAACTTTCCAAAGGTTCACCCGATAACAGAAGACGATTTGCCGATCTTTCTGTATCGCAGATAAAGAATTCCTACAGCGCTGTAACAGAGAAGTATGAAAAGCTTATCGACCAGAGAAATACCCTGCTGAAAAATATCTCCTATGGCAGAGGCAGAAGAGAAGAACTTGAAATGTGGGATATCCAGCTTGCCCAGATGGGCGCTTATATATCCCTGCTGAGGTTCAATTATACCCGAAAACTCTGTGCTATCGCCAAAAAGCTGTATTCCGAGATATCTGGCGGCAGCGAGGAACTTGATATAGATTATTATTCCACGGTATATGATACAAAACTGCTTGGTGCAGCTTCGGTATACACAGGCGAACTCACCGAACAGTACCTCAATGTGCTGAAAAATAATATCGACGATGATATCCGCGCAGGTTTCACGCAAAAAGGTGTCCACCGCGATGACCTTATCTGCAGGATAAACGGTTCCCCCGTGAGAGAGGATGCTTCACAGGGTCAGCACCGTTCAGTCGCACTTATCATGAAGCTTTCGCAGGCGTATATCCTCCATGAGGAGATAGACGATCATCCCGTTATCCTCCTCGATGACGTCCTCAGCGAACTCGACCCCTCAAGGCAGAAGTTCGTTATATCAAAAATACACGATATGCAGGTGTTTATAACCTGCTGTGATATGAATATCCCATTTGATGAAAAACAGCATGGAAAGATATTCAACATAGAAAAGGGTCAGATAAAGAAAAAATGACCCTGTGATAAAAGAAAGAGATGAATGATATGGACGAGATCAAAGAAGTTAATGTTGTACAGTGCGATAAAGGGCATCTTTACCCCGGAAATATCCACAAGACCTGTCCGTTCTGCATAGAAGAAGCAAAGATAATTGAAAGACGTGAAGCTCTCAAAAAAGGGAAAGAACGTGAATTTCATATAAATACCAGATGGGAAAATTTCAAGCATTTGTTCGATCAGTGCAGAGAAGACTTCAAGGATTTGTGTGCTTTCCTGAACGATAAGTTTGAAAGCTATGATCCCTATAAAAATGATCCCTGGCGTGATGAACATTACTGGGATCTGTACAGATAGTCATGTATAGCAGAGAAAAAAATAATGATTTGTTTGTAACCAAAGAAAAGAGAGAGACAATATGGACGAGATCAGAGAAGTACAGGTAGTAAAGTGCGATAAGGGACATCTGTATGCCGCAAATGAATACAAGACCTGCCCTTATTGCAAGATATACGAAAAGAAAAAAGAGGAAGAAGCCCAAAGGATACGGGCTGTAAAAGCCCGCGAACTCCATGTGAATACCAGGTGGGAAAATTTCAGACTCTGGTTCGATGATCATTTCGGTACGCTGTTTTCAGTTATCTGGACAACTATCAAGATAATAACAGCGCCATTAAGACTTATCGCGAAATCCGGATATGAAAATCAGCATGGAGAATGGAGCAGGGGCACTTCTTACAGTGAACAGCACAGATGGCACAGATAAAGACCGTAATGGGGTTAGGATATGTATCTTCATATAGGTAATGATTTTATGGTCAACAGCAAAAATATAGTCGGGATATTTGATCTTGAAAACAGCTCGACTTCAGCTATAACAAGAGATTATCTCGGCAGTGCCGAAAAAAATAAACACGTCACCTACTGCACATACGAGCTCCCGAAAAGCTTCGTTGTGTGCTTTGATGATAAAACTCTTGAGGAAAGGGTATATATAAGCCAGCTGAGCTGCGCTACCCTGCTGAAGAGATATAAATCAAGTCGGAGGTATTGAATTTTGGATAACGATAATATCAAGGAAGTCGAGATCGTAGATACCGAGTCTATCTCGCAGATCGACAAAAGCAACAACTACGACGAAAATCAGATAGAGGTACTGGAAGGTCTTGAACCTGTCCGTGTAAGACCCGGTATGTATATCGGTTCCACAGGACCAAAGGGTCTGCATCACCTTGTTTACGAGATAGTTGACAACGCTATCGACGAAGCACTTGCAGGCTATTGTACCGAGATAATAGTTGATATCCTTCCCGGGGATGTTATCAGGGTAGTTGATAACGGACGAGGCATACCCACAGGCATCCACCCGAAAGAGGGCATTTCTGCGGCTACCGTTGTTTATACTGTTCTCCATGCAGGCGGTAAGTTCGGCGGAGGCGGAGGATATAAGGTAGCAGGCGGTCTTCACGGCGTTGGTGCGTCGGTTGTTAACGCTCTGTCCGAATATCTCGAACTCACAGTATATGACGGCAAGAACGTTCATTTCCAGCGTTTTGACAGAGGTCATTACAGCGAGCCCCTGAAGATCATAGGCGAGACCGATAAAACAGGCACCGAAGTAAAATTCAAGCCCGATCCCGAGATATTCCAGGAAACTACTACCTTCGATTATGAGATACTGCTGAAAAGACTGCGTGAGCAGGCTTTCCTGAATGCAGGCATAAAGATAGTCTTTTCAGACCTGAGAAATGCCGAAAAGCCTATAAGCGAAGTTCTTCACTATGAGGGCGGTATCCGTCAGTTCGTTGAACATATCCATAAGACCAGAGGTGTTGAGCCCCTCTCCGAGGACGTTATATATATCAACGGCGTTGAGGATGATATGTTCGCTGAGATAGCACTGCAGTATAACGATACCTATAACGAGATAATACTCTCGTTTGCCAATAATATCCATACCCCCGACGGCGGTTCACATGAGATGGCATTCAAGTCAGCACTGACTAAGATCTTAAACGATTACGGAAAGGCGCATAATCTCATCAAGGATAATGACGACGCTCTTATGGGCGAGGATTGCCGTGAGGGTCTGACAGCTATAGTTTCAGTCAAGCTGACAAACTGTGAGTTTGAAGGTCAGACAAAGGGAAGACTCGGTAATCCCGAGGTAAGACCCTTCGTCGATAAGATGCTGAAAGAAAAGCTACGCAATTATCTGGAGGAAAATCCCGCAGTTGCAAAGGCTATATTTGATAAGTCAATACAGGCACAGAAGGCAAGAGAAGCTGCAAAGCGTGCAAGAGAACTGACAAGAAGAAAGTCCGTTCTTGAATCCGCTTCACTGCCCGGTAAGCTGGCTGACTGTTCCGAGAGAGATATGTCCATGACCGAGATATATATCGTCGAGGGAGATTCTGCGGGCGGTTCCGCAAAAGAGGGTCGTGACAGACGCTATCAGGCTATACTCCCCCTCTGGGGCAAGATGCTCAACGTCGAAAAAGCCCGTATCGACAAGGTATACGGCAACGAAAAGCTCATGCCCGTAGTTACAGCACTCGGTACCTCTATCGGTGATGATTTTGATATCAGCAAGCTGAGATACGGCAAAGTCATAATCATGGCGGATGCCGATGTGGACGGTTCTCATATCCGTACACTTCTGCTGACTTTCTTCTTCCGTTTCATGCGTCCCCTTATCGAGGAGGAACACGTATTCATCGCTCAGCCTCCCCTTTTCAAGGTGGAAAGAAACAAGAAAGTAAGATATGCTTTCACCGATGAAGAAAGAGATAAGTATATTGACGAATTATCCGACGGCGGCAAACTGAAAGTCGCTGTCCAGAGATATAAGGGTCTTGGTGAGATGGATCCCGAACAGCTTTGGGAGACCACTATGGATCCAGAGCGCAGAACGATGATAAAGGTAACTATGGAGGACGCTGTCAAAGCGGACGAGATATTCACCATACTTATGGGCGACAAAGTCGGTCCCCGTAAGGAATTCATCGAGAAGAACGCTGAGTATGTCAAGGATCTTGACGTATAAATATATCGGACAGGAGCGTACCCAATGGAAATAGATATATCCAAAAACGGCGGTAATACCGAAGAAACAGTGGAAAAGGTCGAAAGATTCTATGAGAGGGATGTCCTCGATAAGAAAGAAGAGGATATTCCCAATACCGCTGAGGAAAAGGAATTCGTCCCCGCAGGCGAACCTCTTACAGGCTTTGAGTATAATATCAAAAACGAAGAAGAGGAAGAAGCTTTCACTGTTTTCCAGAAAAAGTATGTGTATAAGCGCAACTGGATAGTTACAGCACTTTTCTCAGTGGTGGCGATCATGTTTATGATATCCATAGCAAGGGATCCCGGCGTGTACCTCAATTGGGTGCTGTGCTTTGTGTGCCTTGTGATGATATTCACCACATGGTTCAATACATTCCGCATAAAAAAATATCTGATGAAAGCACTTGCTTCCCTTGAAGACGATAAATACCGCTTCACCCTCTATGATGACTGCTTCAAGATAGAAACAGTATTCACCGAGGAAGAGATGCAGGCAGAGGACTTCGTTCCCGTAAAGCCACGTATCGTCAGGTTTGAAGATATCTCACTGAACATAATTGAGAATGCAAGACTTTTCATAATCATCCTCAGAAAAGAGACTATCTATGTACTCTCAAAGCGCGTGATAAAAGAAAAGGATCAGACACTTCTGAGAGATAAGCTGAAAGAAGTCCTGGGCGAGGATTATGAGGTAAGTGAGAACTAAATGAGAAACAGAATAAAAAACAGAGGTATAGCCTTACTGCTTATCGGTATAGTGTTTGTGTTGATGGGAGTATTTCTGGCAGTACATTATGCAAGCTTTATATTCCTGGGAAAAACCGTTGACCTCAATGAGGTGCTGAAAAACGGCGAGGAACTTCCGCAGGGTGAATTTGTAAGCTATACCTGCGAATATCCTATCGGCAATTATTGCGAACTTCAGACCTATATCAACGGCATAATCCCGACACCGTCAAAAAGTCAGTTATATGCCATGATGGACGAGTATGACGGAAAAGGGCTGATATTTTCCGCTAAGGTGAATAACAAGAATAAGATAAAAGAGTTCAACAGAGTTGTCAACGGGCAGACAGAAAGCGTAACTGTTGTGGGATCTTTGGATACCATCGTAAATTATGATGCATCTCAATATCTTAAAAATAGCTGCAGCAATATCGAAGGCGATGTAGTTCTTACAGAATTTGTTATAGATTCTACAAAGACAAGATTTTCACAGATTGCTTTATGCATTTTCGCAATCGCGCTTGGCGTATTTTGTCTGGTAACGTTTATCAAGAAAAAAAGATAATAGCAAAGTCATCTATTCTGTAGTGACTTCAGCATTATCTATTTCGTAAACAAAATGAAAGTCCCCCGCAAATGGCAGCGAGCTTGCGAGCGACCGAAAATAAAAGAGGAGCTGATATAGTGGACGAATATAATCTTTTAAATCAGGACGTGGAAAGCATAATGAAGGAATCATTCCTTCAGTATTCCATGGCTGTTATCGTATCAAGAGCACTTCCTGATGTAAGAGACGGCTTGAAGCCTGTTCACAGAAGAATATTATATACAATGCATGAGAACGGACTTACTCCCGATCAGGCATACCGTAAGTGCGCCGATACCGTAGGTTCTGTGCTGGGTAGATATCACCCTCACGGTGACGCTTCCGTGTACGATGCACTGGTAAGACTTGCACAGAGCTTTTCACTGAGATATCCTCTGGTTGACGGTCACGGAAACTTCGGTTCAGTGGACGGCGACCCGCCTGCTGCTTACCGTTATACCGAAGCTAAAATGGCTAAAATGGCTGTTAATATGCTCACCGATATCAAGAAGGATACGGTAGATTTCCAGTCAAACTACGATGACAGATTGCAGGAACCTTGTGTACTTCCCTCCCGTTTCCCGAATATACTCTGTAACGGCGCGGTTGGTATCGCAGTTGGTATGGCTACTAATATACCCCCTCATAACCTCCATGAAGTTATCGAGGGCATGAAGATAGTTATACAGAACCCCGATTGTACCCTCGATGAACTTATGCAGGCTATCAAGGGACCCGACTTCCCTACCGGCGGTATCATAATGGGCAGAAGCGGTATCAGAGCCGCTTACGGCACAGGCAGAGGCAAGATAACCCTCCGTTCCAAGACATCCATTGAGGAGATCAAGGGCAGAAACTGTATCGTTGTTACCGAGATACCCTATATGGTCAATAAGGCAAAGCTTGTTGAATCCATAGCAGGTCTTGTTAAGGATAAGCGCGTTGAGGGTATCCACGACCTCCGCGATGAAACCAGCCGTGACGGTATGCGTATCGTCATCGAACTGAAAAAGGACGCAAATCCCCAGGTGGTATTGAATAAACTCTTCAGCTATACCCAGCTTCAGGACAGCGTAGGTGTTATACTGCTGGCACTGGTGAACGGTATACCAAAGATACTTACCTTAAAGCAGATACTTCAGGAGTATATAGATTTCCAGGTAAGCGTTATACGCAGAAGGACCGAGTTCGACCTGAAAAAAGCCAAGGAACGCGAGCACATCCTGCAGGGTCTTGTTATCGCCCTCGATAATATAGATGAAGTTATCGAGATAATGAAGAACTCAAAGAGCATCCCCGAAGCTAAGCAGAAACTCTGTACCCGTTTCGGTCTTACAGATGTTCAGGCAGACCATATCGCTCAGATGACCCTCGGCAGACTCACAGGTATGGAGCGTCAGAAGATCATCGATGAACTGGCTGAGATAACCGCTACAGTTGCAGATCTGGAAGATATCCTCGCAAATGAGCAGAGAGTGTTCGATATCATCATCGAGGAAGTTGAAGCTATACAGGAAAAATTCGGTGATGAAAGACGTACCCAGATCGAGAACGTCAGCGGCGAAGTTGATATCGAAGATCTTATCCCCGTTGAGGAAAGCGTCGTTACTTATACCAATGTTGGATATATCAAGCGTATGCCAATAAGCGTGTATAAGGCGCAGAACCGCGGCGGCAAGGGCGTTACAGGCATGAAGCAGCGTGAGGATGACTGCATCACCGAAATGAGCGTTTGCTCATCCCACGATAATATACTCTTTATCACCACAAAGGGTATCGCCTATAAGATGAAGTGCTATGAACTCCCCGAGGGCTCAAAGGCTTCACGCGGCGTGAATATCAAGAATCTTCTCGAACTTTCCGATGATAACCTCATCGCAGCTATGATAAAGGTCGAGGATTTTGACGATGATAAGTATATCGTAATGGTCACCAAGAGGGGCAAAATCAAGAGGACTCCTCTCTCCGCTTATAAGAACGTCCGCAAGAACGGTCTTATCGCTATCGGTCTTGACGAGGGCGACGAGATTGCAGGCGTAAGACTTACAGGCGGTCAGAACGAACTGCTGATAGCTACCCATAACGGTATGGCTATACGTATCAGCGAGAACGATGTCAGGGTAATGTCCAGAACAGCCCACGGCGTAAGAGCGATAAAACTCCGTGAGGGTGACTACGTTGTATCAATGGCACGTATCCGTGAGGGTGCAACAGTCCTGACAGTCAGCGAGACAGGTCTCGGCAGACGTGTGGCACTTGAAAACTATCCTATCCGTCACAGAGGCGGTCACGGTGTACTGAACTATAAGAACGGCGAAGTATGCGGCATAAAGGTAGTCGATGAAGAGGACGATATCATCATGATATCCTCCGACGGTATAGTTATCAGACTCCGTGCCTGCGATATCAGCGTCATGGGCAGATATTCCCGCGGCGTAAGACTGATGAAGGTTGCAGGCGAAAATAAGGTCGTAACATTCACCAGAACAGAACACGACGACGAAGCCGAGATAGCTGAGGTCGAAAAGGCAAGCGAGGAAGATATCCTCAAAGCCCAGGAAGAAGAAAAAGCAGAAGTCCTCGAAGAAGATACAGTAGCTGAGGATTGATGCCCGACAATATCCGCCTGTGATATGTTGGTTGTTTATTCAGAACGTTTGTGGATATTATTGGGTGAAAACCCTTTTGAAAAAGGGTTATTCCCTAAACGTCAGCTTTGCTGATGTTGACTCCCTTTCCTAAAACTTCTATTTCTTTTTGGCAGGGGGCAGCTACACTAATAAAAGCGCAGTATGTTATCGTACTGCGCTTTCTTTATTAATATGTCTGCTCCCTGCCAAAAAGAGGCAAAAGTCTTTGGAAAGGAGTCCGGCATGACTTTGTGATGCTTGGGAACAACCTTTCTTCAGAAAGGTTTTCCCCAGTGATCCCCGCAAACGTTCTGTACAGAAAGCCAACATACCGCAAAAGGAAATTGATGGGTAAATTGATTATAGAAAAGGTAAAATAGTGCTTGACAAAAATATAAAAATGAGGTATTATATTATTGTATATAAATGTCTGAATTGTTACAAACGTTATATATAAATAGGTAGTGACGAAAGGAGAACAATTATGCCGAATTGTCCCAAATGTAATTTTCCCTATGAGGAAGGTCAGGCTTTCTGCAACACCTGCGGATGCAAGCTGCCCGTTTCAATAAAGCAGAAGGTCTGCCCCGTATGCGGAAATACTTTGCTTGAAAATACAAAGGTATGTAATATTTGCGGAACACCTGTAAACGAATCACAGGATACCACCGCTGCCGAGGAACTTGCAAAACAGCAGGAGGCTCTTAAAAATCCTACCATGGATGCTGTTGAGATACCTGTTATAACCGATGATATGCTCCAGAATGAGGAGCCCAATAAGGCTGATATGCCTACTATGGACAGCATATTCATGCCCGGTCAGGAACCTGCACCCAAGTCCGTACAGACTGCTAAGCCTGCACCTGCTCCTGCACCAATACCGACTCCCGCACCTGCGCCGATACCTCAGAATCAGTTCCAGCAGACAAATCAGTATCAGCAGCCGGTACAGCCCCAGAACCAGTTCCAGCAGACAAATCAGTACCAGCAGCCGATGCAGCCCCAGAATCAGTTTCCACAGAATAATGTGCCGATAAATAATGCGCCCATAAACAACGTTCCACAGAACGGAGTAAAACCGGGTAAAAAGAGCTTCGCTCCCCTGATACTTATTATCCTGATAATAGCCGTGATACTTGTGGACATTTTTGTACTGTTCCCAGAGCAGATATTCAAGAAAAAGGATGACAGCGCAAAGAAGAACGCAGCTGTTATCACTGTTACTGATGATATATTCTGATGATCGCAGAACAATTATCGGAGCATGAAAATGCTCCGATTTTCATTTCAAGGAGGAAGTAAATGTTTTATATCAACCGTATGGGCTGCAGCTGCAGACATGATGGAAATTTCGTACTGGATCAGCCCCGCGGCTATGAGGGTCACCTGATGCTGTTTGTCAAGACCAAGGCTGTGTTTGTGATAAATGGTGTCACTATAAATGTTGAACCGAATACCTTTATAATATATGATAAGAATTCACCACAATACTATAAAGCCTGTGATGATGAGTATATCAATGACTGGATACAGTTTGAATGCAGTGAGGATATATCTTCGGGTGTTGATATCAAGTTCGATATGCCCATATATAGGTGAATCCATTGATGTTGCCAGCTATTTCAGGCTGATAGCCGATTGCTACTACAGACGAAATAATCTTCAGACCGCAGGGTTCCTTATAAAGGCACTGCTTACAGAAGTATTTTCCGAAAACGGCAAACAGGAAGAATCGGGTATCGTTCATTACCGCGAGCTCCTGGATCTTCGCCGCAGGATATATGCCCAGCCCAGCGAAGATTGGAGCGTTGAAAAAATGGCTCAACTGATAAGTGTCAGTGAACCGTATCTTCATCTGTTATATAAAAAAGCCTTTGGTATTACCTGCAACGCAGATGTTATCAACAGCCGCATTGAATCAGCAAAGCATTTTCTTGCGTATACCGACAGAACTGTTGAGGATATAGCATTCACCTGCGGCTATAAAAATGCAGTTCATTTTTCAAGGCAGTTCAAACAGGCGACTACACTTTCACCCAGCGAATGGAGAAAGAATAATTCTGTGGTGTAAATTTTTCAACACCGTCAGCATATCAATGTTGAAAACTAACTATCCAAGCGGAGAAAAATACCTCCGCTTGTTTTTTATCTCGACTGACTTCTCAACCATGCGAGTATCAGATATTAAGAGCCGACTTTTCAACATCGTCAGCATACCAAAGTTGAAAACTAACTATCCAAGCGGAGAAAAAATACCTCAGCTTGTTTTTTATCCAGACTGACTTCTCAACCATGCGAGTATCAGATATTAAGAGCCGACTTTTCAACACCATCAGCATACCAAAGTTGAAAACTAACTATCCAAGCGGAGAAAAATACCTCCGCTTGTTTTTTTCCCGACCGATTACCCCACTATGCGAGCATCAGATATTAGCAGCCGACTTTTCAACACCGTCAGCATATCAAAGTTGAAAAGTCAGACGGATTTTTCATCTGCAGTATTTTTTATCACTATAGTGTATTCTATGTGATCTTCCCTGTCGATACGTTTTGCTGTTGCCTCGACTCCTGCCAGCTTCATCACTTCAAGTGCCTTGTTCACTGAGTTGAAAAACAGCCTCACATCTTTTAACATTACAGCGCGTTTTTCATAGCTTGTCTTTTTCAACTCCTGACGTTCAAGACGGTCAATATATTTTTCAAGGGTATCAACTGTCCAGCTGCCGTTTATTGTTTTTGCGAGTATTTCCTTTCGTCGGTCTTCATCAGCCACCCTAAGCAAAGCGCGTGCATGGCGTTCGGTCAGTCCTTTTTCGATCATAAGCTGTTGTTCCTCATCGGTCAGCTTCAGCAGACGAAGCTTGTTCGCTATGGTGGAACGTGCCATACCGAGTTTTATGGAAATCTTCTCCCGTGTTATCTCACCGCTTTCGATAAGTTTGTTTATGGCTGCTGCTTCCTCAAAACAGTTAAGATCACTTCGCTGGATATTTTCCAGCAAGGCAAGTACAGCCGATCTTTTTTTGTCTGCTTCTATCAGTATGCATGGCACTGTTTTCAGTCCTGCTAGTTTTGCAGCCCTTAATCTGCGTTCACCCGATATCAGTTCAAAATCATTTTCGGTCTGCCTGACCGTCAGGGGCTGGATTATACCGTTTGCTGTTATGCTTTTTGCAAGTGATGTCAGTTCTTCAGGTGAAAAATGTCTGCGGGGCTGAGAAGGGTTCGGACGTATATCTCCCGTACCTATCTCCAGAAGTTTTCCGGTATCAGGTATTTCCTCAACGGTTTCCTCACGTATCTCAACGAATGCTTTTGTTATAAAGTCAGTTAGTTTGTTCATTAATATGCCTCCTTTTCAGTATCCATATTGTAGCATAGCCGCCGCTGATTTTCCATATTTTTATGCGGCATATCCTTCGTCTTTTTTAGATGTTTTAGTTCATCAGATGTTTTATAGTGACATACATCTTCTTTTTTATCGGAATGTTTGTCGCTTTTGAAAGATAAAAAAGTGTAGCAAACAGAAATGTTCCACGTGGAACAATTTATATTTTGTCTGTTTAGAATATCATTCCGAACAAAAATGTTCCACGTGGAACATTTTATAACTTATCAGAAAAGAAAAATTGTTCCACATAGAAAATTCAGAAAAATGATTACGTGCAAAATGCAGAAATTTTAAAAAAGGGGTTTTCAAATCGTAAAAAATGTTGTATAATAAAAAAGTACGAAACATTTGAAAAGGGGAGATATTATGGGTAAGATAATTGCCGTTTCTAACCAGAAGGGCGGCGTTGGAAAATCCACTACTGTCTGCAACCTTGCCGCTGTATTCGGCGCAAGGGGCGAGAAGGTCCTTATTATAGATTTTGACCCTCAGGGTAACACTACCACAAGCTACGGTATCCAGAAAAGGAGCATACGCAATACCATTTATGATGTACTCATGGGTGATTGTTCACTTTTTGAAGCTGTGTGTGCTACTGCTTTCAGGGGCGTATCTGTTGTACCTACAACTCAGGAACTTGCAGGCGCATCCGTACAGCTTATGTCAATGGAAAACAGAGCATCACAGCTGAAAGAAAAGCTGTCCGAAGCTCGTAATTTCTATGATCATATTTTTATAGATTGTCCGCCTACACTTGATATGCTGACAATAAATGCACTTGTAGCTGCTGACTCGGTACTCATACCACTTCAGTGCGAATTTCTCTCACTTGAAGGACTTGTCGAACTGCACAGCACGATCGACAGAGTAAAACAGGCATGGAATAAGTCACTCGTCATAGAGGGTATACTGTTTACCATGTGTGTTGACAGGTATAAGATCACAGGACAGATAGTCAGTGAAGTCAAAAAGCATTTTCCAAAGGAAGTATTTACAACTTCTATCCCGAGAAATGTTGCTTTATCCGAAGCACCCAGCTTTGGTCAGCCTGCTATATACTATGATAAAAAGGCAAAGGGATCAAAGGCTTACGAAGAACTGGCTAAGGAAATGCTGAAACGTGACAAAAAGCGTAAAGCAAAGTGAATATAAAAATGTTCCACGTGGAACATTTTTGCTTGATGAAATATTTTCTCTGCAGGAGCATAAGATCATAAATTGTTCCACGTGGAACAATTTGTTGAATGACATGAAAAGTAATGACAGTAAAGTTTCCGATACCAAGGAGACAATATATTATTCCAGCAGAAGATCATCAGGTCAGGATACAGCACACTATATAAAATGATGCAGATCCTGGAATATTCACACTTATAGAAAGTATATACCGATAAGATATATGGCTTTGGCGGTATTCATGCTTACCTCCATGGCAAGATAGAAAGGACTAATCATGGGAAAGAAAAACAGAATGGGTTCCGGACTTGATATGCTGTTTGCTGAAAATACTCAGCCCGAAACAGTATCAAGCGAACAGGAGAGTAATGATAGTGTGGCTATGGTGAAGATCACACTGCTTGAACCGAATAAGGATCAGCCAAGAAGCCTGTTTGATGATGATAAGCTTTCTGAACTGGCTGACAGCATAAAGGAAAACGGCGTACTTCAGCCAATACTTGCAAGACCTCTGGATAACGGCGGCTATCAGATAGTTGCAGGTGAACGCAGATGGAGGGCATCAAGGCTGGCAGGTCTTACTGAGGTGCCCGTATATATAAAGGAACTTGATGATAAGCAGACCATGCAGATGGCACTTATCGAGAATATACAAAGACAGGATCTTTCACCTGTGGAAGAGGCAAAGGCTTATAAAAACCTTATGGATACCTATAATATGACTCAGCAGCAGGTGGCTGAGTCGGTAGGCAAGTCGCGTTCGGCTGTTGCCAATTCTCTGAGACTGCTGGAACTTACAGCAACTGTAAGAGATATGGTGGATAATGGTGAGTTGTCAGTGGGTCATGCCAAGGTACTTTCCGGTGTTGACGACGATAAACAGTGTATATTAGCAGAACGTATCATCAGTGAAGGATTGTCCGTAAGGCAGCTTGAGGACGAGATAAAGAAGCTGGCACTGTCTGAAACCAAGAGATCAGATGATGAAAAGGCAAGTATACGCAAAAACTCGATCAAAAAGGACAGACCTTTTCTGTATGAGTTCATGATGTCCGTAAACGCGGTATCGGATTACAACGTTAAGGCTAAAGAGGAACGCGGAGGCGGAGTAAAAGTGGAACTAAAGATACCAAAGGAAGTTGATGCGGAAACACTGTTGTCAAAACTTGCAGTTCTTTTGACAGATGAATAAAAATACTTCTGTAAGGTATTGACTTTTTGTGGGATTTAATGTATAATATAATAGTCTATTTATATCAATATCATAAAGATGATCTTTACTGTACAATAAAAAGGTGGCTAGATAATGGGATTACTTGACAAACTGTTCGGCAATTACTCCAAAAAGGAGCTTGCCAAGATCGAACCTATCAAAAATAAGGTGCTGGAACTCGAGGAGAAGTATGCGGCTATGTCCGATACCGAACTGGGTGAACAGACCGCACTGCTGAAGAGCAAGGTGGATGATGCCTCGGGTCTTGATGATGTTCTGCCCGATGCACTGGCTGTATGCCGTGAGGCTGCGTGGAGAGTACTGGGCAAAAAGCCTTATCCCGTTCAGATAATCGGTGCTATCGTTCTTCATCAGGGACGTATCGCTGAGATGAAGACCGGTGAAGGTAAAACTCTGGTCGCTTGTCTTGCAGCGTATTCAAACTCACTTACAGGCAAGGGCGTACACGTTGTTACTGTTAATGACTATCTGGCCAAATTCCAGTCAGAGGAAATGGGAAAGGTATTCAACTTCCTCAATACCTCTATAGGCTGTGTACTTTCAGGCATGGATAAGTCTGCTAAGAGAGTGGCTTACAACTGTGATATCACATACGGTACGAACTCAGAACTGGGCTTCGATTATCTGCGTGACAACATGGTAATATACAAGAAGGACAAGGTGCAGAGAGAGCACGCTTTCGCTATTGTGGACGAGGTGGACTCCATACTGATAGACGAAGCGAGAACTCCTCTTATAATCTCGGGTCAGGGCGATAAGTCCACCGAGCTTTACGGTCTGGCTGATAAGTTCGCCAAGACACTGAAGCCTGTTACCGTTATCGAAATGGATGACAAGATAGATAACGATACTCTCGACGGTGACTATATCATCGACGAAAAGGCAAAGACAGCAACTATCACCAAGAGCGGTGTCAAGAAGGCTGAAAAGGCTTTCCATGTTGACAACCTTATGGATGCTGAAAATATGACCCTCGCGCATCACATCAATCAGGCGCTGAAAGCTAACGGCGTTATGAAAGAGGGCGTTGACTATATCGTTCGTGACGGTGAGGTACTCATCGTTGACGAATTTACAGGACGTGTTATGGACGGCAGACGTTTCAATGACGGTCTGCATCAGGCTATCGAGGCTAAGGAAGGCGTTGAGGTCAAGAGAGAATCCAAGACCATCGCTACCATAACATATCAGAACTATTTCAGACTTTACAACAAGCTGTCGGGTATGACAGGTACTGCGCTGACTGAGGAAGATGAGTTCAGGGAGATATACAAGCTGGACGTTATCGAGATACCCACCAACAGACCTGTTATAAGAAAAGACCATCCCGATGTGGTATACAAGACCGAGGCAGGTAAGTTCGATGCTGTTATCGATAAGATAGTTGAATGCCACGAGAAAGGTCAGCCTGTACTGGTAGGTACTGTATCTATCGAGAAGTCTGAGTACCTTTCAAAGCTGCTGAAGAAGAAGGGCGTTCAGCATAACGTGCTCAACGCTAAATACCATGACAGAGAAGCTATGATAGTTGCACAGGCAGGTAAGTTCGGTGCTGTTACTATCGCTACCAACATGGCAGGACGTGGTACGGATATCACACTGGGCGGTAACGCTGAGTATCTGTCACTGGCAGCACTCCAGAAAGAGGGCTATACCGAGGAGCAGGCTGTTGAGGCAGCAAGCTATTCAAATACTGATGATGAGGAGATCCTCACTGCAAGAAAGAAGTACAGAGAGCTTTACAAGAAGTTCGATGAAGAAGTAAAGGAAAAGGCTGAAAAGGTAAGAGAAGCCGGCGGTCTGTACATCATCGGTACTGAAAGACATGAGTCAAGACGTATCGACAACCAGCTGAGAGGACGTTCGGGACGTCAGGGTGACCCCGGCGAGAGCACATTCTTCCTCTCACTTGAAGATGACCTGATGAGAATATTCGGCGGTGACCGTATCACAGGTATGATGGATACACTGAATGTTGACGAGCATACTCCCATACAGTCAAGAATGCTTTCCAGCGTTATCGAATCTTCACAGAAGAAGATCGAGGGCAGAAACTTCAATATAAGAAAGAACGTCCTCAACTACGATGACGTTATGAATACTCAGCGTGAGATAATCTACAGTCAGCGTCAGATGGTGCTCGACGGTGAGGATCTGCATGAGTATATCGTACACATGATAAAGGATTTCGTTGATGATTCTGTAAATATGTACGTTCAGGGCGATATCGCTGATGACTGGAACCTTGTTGGTCTGAAAGAAAGACTCAATGGTCTGTTCACCACAGAGGATGATTTCAACTATACCGCTGAGGAAATGGACGAACTGACACGCGAGGATATCGTAAATACTCTCCAGGAAAGAGCTGAGAAGCTTTATGATGACAGAGAGCGTGAACTGGGCGAAGAGCTTCTGCATGAGATCGAGAGAGTTTGTCTGCTGAAGGTAGTTGATACCAAGTGGATGGATCATATCGACGATATGGAAGAGCTGAAGAAGGGTATCGGTCTGAGAAGCTACGGTCAGAAGAACCCTGTTGTTGAGTACCGTATGGAAGGTATGGATATGTTCGATGCAATGATCGAATCTATCCGTGAGGATACTGTAAGGATGCTGTTCACCATAAAGGTAAGACAGCAGATAGCTCCTCAGAGACAGGAAGTTCTCAAGCCAATGGAGAATCATCATAATATGACCCTCCGCAAGCGCGAGAAGAATTAAACTGATATACTGAAAGCTTATGAACAGGACGGCAATATGACCGTCCTGTTTTCGGATATAAATGATTATCAAAAGGAGAAAAGAGCGATGGAAAGAAAATACGCACTGCTTGGCGAAAGTCTGAAGCACACCATGTCACCGCCGATACACCGGAGGTTATTTGAACTGAAAAACAGGGAATTCACTTATGAGATAATCGAGCTGCCTCCCGAGGCACTGGAGGGTCATGCGGAGTATCTTAAAGCTCTCGCCGGATTCAATATAACCATACCCCATAAAATCGGTATTATACCTTATTGCGACAAGCTGGCTGATTCAGCTAAGAGATACAATTCAGTAAACTGCGTAGACAACAAGGATGGCGTGCACACAGGCTATAATACGGACTGCGACGGTTTTCTTGCGACAATAAGGGCTATGGGTGCTGACCTTGGAGGAAAGGTACTGCTTATCGGCTGCGGCGGTGTAGGCAGAATGATGGCGATAGAAGCGGCGCTGGCAGGTGCTGACCTTGTGATTGCTGTACTGGAAAGTGATATACCTCTGGCAGAACAGGCTAAAAAGGAAATAATTGCCATGAAGTCTGATGCTAAGGTGACTATAGTAAAGAATACTGAGATAGATACATCCGTAAGCTATGACCTGCTTATGAATGCCTGCCCTGTGGGAATGTATCCCAGGGTCGAGGGCTGCCCTGTGAGTGATGAGGTTATAGAGGCTAGCAAGGCTGTATTCGATGTTATATACAATCCCCGTGAAACTGTACTTATCAGAAAGGCGAGAGCTCTTGGCAAAAAAGCCGCAGGCGGAATGGCTATGCTGGTATGGCAGGCTGTTAAAGCCCACGAGATATGGGACAGCGATACCTATACTGACAGTGAGGTCCAGGCTATCATCGAGGAGATGGAGCTGCAGGTAGAAAAGGATTTTCCCATAGGCAAGTAATATTATATCCCGATGTGCAAAAGTGCATCGGGGTATTTTTTATGTATGACTGGTTCTTTTCAAAAAAAGAATTCGTTTACAATAGTAAATTATTTGTTATCTACTTGAAAAGCACTTTTTTTTGGTGTATAATTATAGCAACAGAATATATAGTTTTTTTATGACCCTCTTATAGTTGCACATATATAATTGAGGGATATATATATTCGGATATGAATAAGGGAAAAAAAGGAAAATGGGTAAAAAAGGAGTGTATGGATATGATGATAAGTGAGATAAGACAGGAACTGACAGATCACATTATACCATTCTGGAACAAGCTGCGCGATGATGAGAACGGGGGATTCTACGGATACCTCAGCTACGGGCTGGAACTTGACAAGAAGGCAGATAAGGGTGTTATACTGCATTCGAGGATACTGTGGTTCTATTCAAACGCTTATATGACACTGGGCGGTGATGAGCTTCTTGACAATGCAAAGCACGCTTATGAGTTCATAAAGAACAACTGCATCGACTATGAATACGGTGGAGTATACTGGATGATGGACTTTGAGGGCAAGCCTGCGGATACCATGAAGCATACTTACAATATCGCTTTTGCTATATATGCGCTGTCAAGCTATTACAGAGCGAGCGGTGACAAGGAAGCTCTCGCGCTGGCATACAGGCTTTTTGAGGACATAGAAAAGAATACTCTTGATGAGTACGGCTACCGCGAAGCTTTTGACAGGCAGTGGAGGCTTGTGGATAATGAGGCGCTCAGCGAGAACGGTCTGAAGGCTGACAAGACCATGAATGCTATACTTCACCTTATTGAAGCGTATACCGAGCTGTACAAGGCAGACGGTAACGAGAAGGTAGCTGACAGGCTGAAGTTCCAGCTGGGACAGATGAGGGATATAGTATATACCCCCGATACAAATGCGCTGAAGGTATTCTTTGATACAGCTTTCAATCTGGTCGGAGATATACATTCCTACGGGCATGACATTGAAGCCACATGGCTTATGGACAGAGCCTGCGATGTACTGGGCGATGAGGATCTGAAAAAGCAGTTCGCTGAAATGGACCTGAAGATATCCCATAATATACAGGATATAGCTCTTGAGGACGGTGCGCTGAACAATGAGCGCGACAAGAACGAGATAGACAAGACCCGCGTATGGTGGGTACAGGCTGAGGCTGTTGTGGGATTCATAAATGCTTATCAGCACAGCGGCGATGAAAAGTTCCTTGAATCTGCAAAGAGCGTATGGGAGAATATCAAGGAGTACATCATAGACAAGCGTGAGGGCGGTGAATGGTATTCCGAGGTCACCTTTGACCATACTCCTCACGACTATAAGGAAACGGTCGGTCCCTGGAAGTGTCCTTATCATAACGGCAGAATGTGTATGGAA
Organism: Ruminococcus albus 7 = DSM 20455; assembly: GCF_000179635.2. Classification (NCBI taxonomy): domain Bacteria; kingdom Bacillati; phylum Bacillota; class Clostridia; order Eubacteriales; family Oscillospiraceae; genus Hominimerdicola; species Hominimerdicola alba. The sequence goes on from NC_014833.1 coordinate 22,217, forward strand.
GTCATCACACGCGGAGTAGATATCTGATATTCTTCCGAAAGGAGAACTACATGGAAAAAGCAGTCAAACTGCTTCACCGCACACTAATTACTTTGTGCATTTTTATACTTGGCGGAAGCCTGATATATTACCTTACAAAGTGGGGAAGTCTGCCCGATGAACCGGGTATACATTTCGGTTCCGATCAGGAGTTCGATGTATACGCCTCTAAGGTCTACGGATTTTATCCCCACCTGATGAGCGGCATCACCATAGGAATTGCGGCTTTTTCGGGGTGGCTGATCGGCAGGAAAAACACAGGACTTAATATCAGCGAAAAGGGCGAAAGGCTATTCAAGGCTGAGATAATGCTTACAATAGATGTCATAGCTTTGCTGGTAACCCTGACTTTCCTTGAATGGACGATGGCGGTATCACATCAGAGGGCGCTGGGCAATATCGCTCTCGTACTCATAAGCGCGGCGTTCATAGCGGGAGCTGTCGGGATAATCGCTGAGATAGTCACCGCAGTCAAATTCCGTAAGAAAAACGAACCTGCAAAGGGCACAGGAACTTTTCACCGTTCATGCAGGATAGCCGCGTGGCTTATAACGGGGTTTTCCGTTATACTGCTGATATTCATATGGGAAAGACTTCCCAATGATGACGTTACAGATCAGTATCACGGACTGGCATATTTTGCCAACTTTGACGCTTATCTTGCAAAATGGCTGCTTCTTGTTCCATCTGCTGTTGTTATAGCTATACTGGCTGTGCTGGAAGTCATATCGGTAAGGGCGATGAAAAAAGACAGCAAGGCGCTGGTGAGATTCACCGACAGGCTGAAACTGATAAACGGTCTGTTCTTCTTCTGGTGGGATCTCATGCTGATGAGCGAAGCTGAGATAGGCGCGGTATCGGTTTGTATATACGCAGGGCTGACAATACTTTATGCGGCACTGTATATCTTCCATAAAAAGGAATATAATCATACGGGCGCATAATGAACAACATATCAAAATCCAAGGGCATACCATAGAAAGGCAAATAAAAATGTACAAGTACGAAACACATCTGCACACTGCGGAAACTTCCGCCTGCGCATCGGCAACGGGCGCAGAACAGGCAAGACGTTATAAAGCAGAGGGATACAACGGTATATTTGTTACCGACCACTTTTTCAATTCTAATACCACTGTTCCGAGAGATATCTCATGGGATGAGAAAGTAATGCTTTACTGCAAGGGGTATGAAAATGCCAAGGCAGAGGGCGACAGGATAGGATTGAAAGTATTCTTCGGTATAGAGTACACTTATCAGGGGGCGGATATACTGGTATACGGTCTTGATAAGAGGTGGCTGCTGGCACATCCTGACTGTGACAGGGATTTTTATCAGTTCTGTTATGATGCAAGGGCAGAGGGCGCACTGCTGATACACGCGCATCCTTTCCGTGAGGCAGACTATCTTCGTGAGATAAAGCTTCTGCCAAAGTGGGTGGACGGTGTTGAGGTATACAACAGCGGCAACTCGAAGGAAGTATACAACGAGCGTGCTGAGTGGTATGCAAAGCAGTACGGTTTTCGTATGACGGCAGGAACGGACAATCACCATCTTGATAAGCCAAGTGAAAGACTTGCCGGCATTATCAGTGAGGTGAGGTTTGAATGTGCTGAGGATTATGCGGGTGCATTTTTTTCAGGCAGGGTAATACCGCTGTATCCGAAGGAACGGCTTTGATATACAAATGTTCTACGTGGAACATTTTGGGGTATATACATTTTAAAAAGTAAGCGGCGGAAATAATGCTTACCGGAATATATACATGAGATGGATATATTCCGGTAAGCAAGAAGAAGGAGGATGTTTTATGAACAGCAAAAAAATAGGTGCTATGATAGCAGCAGCTGTGCTGAGTTTAAGTGTTATGACAGCCTGCGGCAACAAGGAAGATAGTTCAAAGGCAGACAAGAAATCTTCGACAGCAGTTGAGAACAGTGCTGCTGATGAGAGCGAGACAGAGAATGTACCTGTTTCTCAGACACATACAAACGATACGATGACAGTGACTTCGGCAAAGGACCTGGTAGCAAAGATGACCAACGGCTGGAATCTCGGAAATACTATGGATGCTACAGGTGAGGGTCTCGGATCGGAGGTTAGCTGGCTTCCTTTAAAGGTTACCACAAACAAGTACATGATAGATATGCTGCCCGAAGCAGGATTCAATGTGCTTCGTATCCCCGTAAGCTGGGGCAACCATATTATCGACGATAAGTACACCATTGATCCTGCGTGGATGGACAGAGTTCAGGAGATAGTAAACTACGGCATAGATAATGGACTTTATGTTATACTGAACACACATCACGAGGAATGGTATATGCCCAAGCCCAGCGAGAAGGACGGCGATATTGAGGAGATCAAAGCTGTATGGGCACAGATAGCCGACCGTTTCAAGGGGTATGACGAGCATCTGATATTTGAAGGACTCAACGAACCCAGACTTCGCGGAGAGGGCGCTGAATGGACAGGTACATCCGAAGCGAGAGAGATAATAAACGAGTACGAAAAAGCATTCGTTGAAACAGTAAGAGCATCCGGCGGAAACAATGGTGACAGATGCCTGATGATAACAGGCTATGCTGCATCGAGCGCATACAACAATCTTTCTGCTATTGAACTTCCCGAGGACAGTGACAAGCTGATAATCTCGGTACACGCATACCTGCCTTACTCATTTGCACTGGATACAAAGGGTACGGATAAGTATGACCCTGAGGATACAGCTATACCTGAGCTGTTTGAGCATCTCAACGAGCTTTTCATAAGCAAGGGCATACCTGTTATAGTAGGCGAATTCGGTACGATGAACAAGGAAAATACCGAGGACAGAGTAAAATGTCTGGAGGATTACCTTGCAGCTGCGGCAAAGTACGATATACCCTGTGTATGGTGGGATAACTATGCACGCATCGGTAACGGAGAGAATTTCGGTCTGATGAACCGTGCTGATCTGGAATGGTATTTCCCTGATCTGATAGAGACTTTCAAGACTTATGCCGAGAAGGATCCGGCATCGGCTGAATGATACAGTTAAGGATATAATTATTTAAGATACGGAGCGTGGAAAAAATGTCAACAGCATTCAGAGGGGCGGATATTCTTCTGCCAAAGGATACGGATATGAAAAAATGGGCTGTAGTTGCCTGCGACCAGTACACTTCTGAACCGGAATACTGGGACAGAGTTGAAAAGTACGTAGGGGATGCTAAAAGCGCCTATGATCTTATCCTGCCCGAGGTATACCTGGAACAGCCGGGAGTAGATTACCGCATAGACAAGATACACCGCACAATGAATGAATATATTGAAAAAGGTGTATTTGAAGAATACAAGGATGCTATGATATATATCGAGAGAGTGCAGTCCGACGGCAGAGTGAGAGCAGGTCTTATCGGCGGGATAGACCTGGAGCAGTACGAATACTACAAAGGCTCCGAATCTCAGGTAAGGGCTACGGAGGCTACTGTTATCGAACGTATACCGCCCCGTATAAAGATACGCAAGGGCGCACCTGTGGAGCTGCCGCATATAATGATACTCATAGATGATGTGAAGAAACGCATCATTGAACCGCTGGCTGATAAGAAAGACGAATTCACCAAGCTATACGATTTTGACCTTATGGAGGGCGGCGGACATATAACAGGCTGGCTGCTGGATAAGGAAAACGAGGAGATCGTGCTGAGTCATCTGGAGCAGTTTTCAAAGCAGGAGGCTTTTGAACGCCGCTACGGTATAAAAGGCAGACAGCCCCTCACCTACGCTATGGGTGACGGAAACCACTCCCTTGCTACAGCTAAGGAATTTTATGAAACACTGAAACGTGCAGAGCCTGCTGCTGATCTTTCGGGACATCCTGCAAGATATGCACTGGTGGAGCTTGTGAATCTTCATTCGCCTGCACTGGAATTTGAAGCGATACACCGCATAGTTACTGAGGTGGATGCCGATAAGCTGGTGGATGAACTGACGAAAAAGCTGGAGCTTTCCGATAAGGAGAGCGAACAGGGCTTCGTTATAGTGCGCAACGGCGAGGAAAAAAAGGTTTATGTACACGCACCTTCTTCAAAGCTGACTGTCGGCTCTTTGCAGAATTTCCTGGATAACTATACTAAGGAATTCGGCGGAAAGACCGACTACATACACGGTGCGGATGTAGTAAAAGAGCTTTCAAAGAAGAAAAATTCCATAGGCTTCTTACTCCCCGATATGGGTAAGGACGAGCTGTTCCCAACGGTCATTGAGGACGGTGCACTGCCGAGAAAAACATTCTCAATGGGTCACGCGGCAGATAAGCGTTTCTATGTTGAGGCACGCAGGATAATAAAGTAATAAGAATAAAGGCAGTCCGTTCAGTTCAGCGGACTGCTTTTTTATATGTCAGGTATCTTATAATAAAGTCACAGCACACAACGGATACCGAGAAACAAATTGCCCGCACTAGCATTGTAAGTGACGAGACGGCATCCCGGGCTAGGGGAACTCTTTTTCCGTAATGGCTGACAACGGACACCGAGAAACAAATTGCCCGTACTTGCATAGTAAGTGACGTAATGCGTACCCGCGCGAGGGAAACTCTTTTTCCGTAATGGCTGACAATGGACACCGAGAAACAAATTACCCGTACTTGCATTGTAAGTGACGAGGCGGCATCCCGGGCTAGGGGAACTCTTTTTCCGTAATGGCTGACAACGGATACCGAGAAACAAATTGCCCGTACTAGCATAGTGAGTGACGAAGCGGCATCCCGGGCTAGGGGAACTCTTTTTCCGTAATGGCTGACAACGGACACCGAGAAACAAATTACCCGTACTTGCATTGTAAGTGACGAGGCGGCATCCCGGGCTAGGGGGAATTGACTTTTTGGGGGAAATTTAGTATAATGAAATATCAGAATATTGCTGATAAGGTGGGGCGGTAATGAAAAAAGAATATGATAAAAAATGTATTGCTGTCCTTTCAGCGGTGGGTTTGGCAGTGACAGGTATCGTTATCGCCTGCGTGATACTGCTTTCTCCGAAAAAGCTTGTTATAAGCGAGATATGTGCGGATAACGACGGTAAGTTCAAAGAGGCTTCGCACCGTGACAGCAAGGGTAAGCTGTGCGACTGGGTGGAGATATACAATCCCAACGATAAAGAAGTCAGCCTGAAGGATTATACAATCGTCCGTGAGGACGGAAAGGAGTGCGCTGTCAGCGGAGGGAGCGTTCCTGCACATGGGTATGCACTGATATACTGTACTAAAAACGGATTTGATGACAGCGATATACCCTGGGTGGATATAAAGATACCCAAAGGAGAGGAACATACAATTTCGATAAAGAGCGGCAGCAAGGTCATAGACAGCCTGACAGCCGAACCGACACCCGAGGGATTCACGGTATGTTCGGGCGAGGACGGCGCTTATATAACTGTGCCGACTCCCTGCAGTGAAAATTCACGGGATAAAAAAGCTTCACAGGTTGTATTTTCGGAGGAGAGCGGGTTTTATCCAAAAGGATTCATGCTGGAAATGACAGCTGCAAATTCTGCAGGGATATACTACACTACTGACGGAACAGACCCAAGAACTTCCGATACGGCGGAGATATATTCAAAGCCCTTGGAAGTAAAGGACAGGTCGGGGGAAAAGAATGTGCTTTCAGCTATAGACCCCATGAAGATACAGCTGCAATACCGCGTGGGAAAGGTGAAACTACCCAAGGACGAGGATGTTGATAAGGGCACTGTCATACGTGCCTGCGCAAGGAATACAGACGGCGGATGGGGAAAGGTAAGTACGGCTTCATACTTTGTAGGCTTTTCAACCGAAGATCACAGCAGTATGCCTGTGATATCTATGGTGACAGATCCTGCAGCACTGTACGATCACGAAACGGGCATATACGTCCGCGGAAAGGTATATGAGGATTACTACCCTACTGAACCCGATCATTTGTATAACGGCTCTATCCCTGCAAACTATAATCAGAGGGGTAAGGAGTGGGAGCGTCCCTGCTGCCTGCAGTTCTTTGAGAGTGACGGAAGTCTTGTATTCACTCAGGATGCAGGTATGCGTATTCAGGGAGGATGGTCCAGGGCTGATTATCAGAAATCATTCAGGTTCTTTGCGCGTTCGGACTACGGAAGCAAGAAGTTTGGATATAGTTTCTGGCAGGGGCTTGAAACCGCAGATGGCAGGGATGATGACAGCTTTTCAACATTTGTATTGAGAAACGGCGGTAATGATTCCAACTACCTGAAATTCAAGGATATAATGATACAGGATATGGCAAGCTGTCTGCTGCCAGCAACACAGTCAGGCAGACCATGTGTGCTTTTCATCGACGGTGAATACTGGGGTATGTATGTGCTTCAGGAGGACTATTCACAGGAATATTTTGCAAGGCATTACGGAGTAGATGAGGACAGTGTAGCCATATACAAGAACGATGAACTTGATGAGGGTATGGATCCCGACGAGATCAGCTACAGCAATATGCAGAAATTCATATCGGAGAGCGATATGAGCATTGATGATAATTACAGACGTGCCTGTGAACTTATGGATATGGATTGCTTTATAGACTACTGTGCTGTGGAGATGTATATATTCAATGATGACTGGCCGCAGAACAATTACGGCTGCTGGCGTTCAACGGACGGCAGTATATACGGTGACGGCAAATGGAGGTTCTTCCTGTTTGATACCGAATCATGTGCCTGCCATTATAATATGAAAAGCTTGGAAACGGATATATTTGAGTATCTGGAGAAAAAACAAAAAAAGCCGCTGAACAGCATGATACTAAGTCTGCTGGAGAATGAGGAATTCCGTTCAAAGCTGACAACAAGGCTTATGGATATGGGAAATATACTGTATACCGCTGAGCGTACAAGTAGCTTTGAGAAAAGGTACGAAGCGGAATATCTGCCTGAGATGTATGCGTATTTTCTGCGTTTTCCTACCTACCGCACTGTGGAAAGGTCATCTATGGGCATGATATCAAGAATGAGTAAATTCTTTGACGGACGGCAGCAAAAGCTGATAAAGGATCTGAGCCATAGGTACACCCTTGGCAGGGCGAAAACAGTAAAAGTGACATCTGATAAGGATATCACCCTTAACGGGCTCAGTATACAAAGCGGCTTTGAGGGGCGGTATTTCAACAACTGTGAGCTTATACTGAAAGCAGACAGTGAAGTGACCTGGACAGTTAAGCAGAACGGAAATACCACCGAGGTCAATGACAGTAAACTGGTGATAAAGATGACCGGCGATACTGAGATCAAGGCAGAGTAAGGATATATAAGGGCATAAAAAATGGAGGACTTGATGTCCTCCATTTTGCTGTATATGGTATTTTACATCCTGTATCCGCAGTTTGAACAGAACAGTTCGTCATCGCCTACCAGTTCGCCGCACTTGGGGCAAAGCTTTACTGAGGGGCGCTTTGGAGTAACAGCATTCGGGTCTTCGTTGTAGGTAGCAGGCTTTGTTTCACCTGTAAGACCCTGAACGGGCTGAGTGTTCTCACCGAAGCCGAAAGCACTTTCCTGTTCACTGTTTTCTGGTACAGCAGTATATTCAGGGGTGCTGACGGTCTGTACCTTTTCCTTTTTATTTTTGATTCTGCGCGGGACCTCAACAACAAAGTCCTCTCCGCCTATACGGGCTAGTACAACGATACCTGCTATGAGTATCAGCAGACCTGCGATGATGGGGAAGCATATCTTTGCGAGAATAACTGAGCCGATGAATTTATCGCTGTCGTAATTGCTATTGAAATAATCACCTATGAAATTATCTTTTTTTGATAAAATGTAGAGCAGCAGAGCGGGATGCAGGCTCAGAGTAATACTCATGAATATACTCACCCAGCCGAACTCTCTGCCCATGCGCTTGTATTTAGCGGCAGAGAATGCCCAGAACATAATAACCAGCGAGAACAGTGCCATAGGGATATATGCAATATTATTATAAAGAAAAGTATCAAGTTCAAATGACATATCAAATACTTGTTTTGAAAAGAACTGAGTGTACAGCAGACCACCAATGTAGTTACCTGCGGGAGCACACATTGCCAGCAGTGCAGCGATACAGGTCATTACACATACTCCGCCGCCGCTGTAAGTCAATTTTTTCTTGCAGACATTTTTAGCCATTGTCAACATCACCTTTATCCTTATTTATTTTAGTATTATTATCATAACCTATTTGAGCTGTTTTGTCAACAGCATTTTCTGTCTTTGTGTCGGGAGAGGTATCGTTATCGGATATCTCTATCATCACGGGTTCGGGTACCTCGGCGCCGCTGTATTTTGGTTCTGGGAGGGGTACATCTGGTGCAGGGGTCTTTTCGGTATGAGAGAACAGCTTGCGAAGATACTTTCCGTGTCCGATATCAGCCAGGGCTACGATGATAAGCAGTATTACACCGAATATGGATATAATAAGTGACAGCCGCCAGTAATTGGGTGAGAACTTCATTTTAACGATATTCTCGCCTTTTTCAAGGGGTATGGCGATAAGGCTGTCATCAACTGCCTTTTCGGGTCTGACGGACTTTCCGTTGACCTCTATCGTCCAGCCGTTTTCGTATGGGATAGTTGTGAACAGCATCTGACCGTCCTTTTCGGCAGTGACTTTTCCTGCAAGCTCGGTATCCGCAAAATCGGTTACTTCAAATACGCTGTCCTGCATTTTTTCAACTGCCTTGGAGAAACCGTCGTAGTCAAAGCTGTAAAACAGCTTATCGCGCCAGTAAGCTTCATTATCTTCATTGGCGATAGTTATGCGCACACGTATCTCCTGGTCTTTCAGGAATCTGCCTATCTTCATTATGGAGTAGTTATCGCCTGTGAAGAACTGTCCGACGTATTCCATATTGTAAGCGTCATCAACGTAGTCATCCTCTGGCTGGTACCAGATATTGCAGCTTCTTTCATACTTTGTGGGAAGATACATATAAAGGTCACTGTCTTTATCCATGCGCACTACGTAATCGACATGACACTCCTTGATGCTGTCATCAGCGGGATAGTACTTTATATGATCGTCGGTAGTACTTATAGTGAGGACATTCTCAATATCGCTGTTGATTATGTCAACGGGTGTGAAGAAATCATAGTCCTCACCTGCCAGGGCATTGAACAGTATGTTCTGATTTCTGAAGGGGTCATCATCGTTCAGGGCTACCTCTTTGATATCACCCTTTGCAGCAACACCAAGACCAAGGGTATTGGGATTTCTGTAGAACTTGAAAGTTGTGGGTACGGTCTTTGTTTCGCCGTCAACTACCTTCTGATGATCAATGCTTATCTCGGTTTTCAGCTTATACTCGTCAGGCACTTTATATTTGCTGCTTACGAACATATCATTTCCCGTTTTGTCCATAATATACCTGATATCGAATATTGCATCTGTCATTGGGGTAGCGCCGTCATATTTGGTATAATGTCCGCCGTAGGCAAAGCCAAGCCTGTGCAGCATGAGAAGAGCCGGGGCATTCATGGTCGAGCTGGAATGTGAAAGGCTTTTATAGCCCGTACCTATCGCATCATTTACGGTACGGTGGAAAGTAGCCTCCATACGGTAGAATGGGTCGGGGTCGTACTTCTCTATCATATCCACAGCCTTTTTCAGGTCGGACATATATGGCTCGTATGAGCTGTACTTTGAATAGGAAACATCAATATCTATTTTTTTGATAGTATCTATATTCACTGCAAAAAGCTCGGCAGTAAGCACCAGGGTAAGGGAGAAAGCAACTCCCCGTGAACGCGGGTACCTGCGTATCAGATACAGCAGTACAAAGTATACGATAAGAGCTATCATGCTGACCCATATACCCTGTATCACATTATAGGGGTCACCATTTTCGCTTTTGCGTGTGACGAACAGCTTGAAGTGGGAATAGTTTTCCCTTTCGCACCAGAATAGGAACACCATGAGCCCGAAGAACACGCCGCCGATATTCTTTGCGGTTATTCCTTCCAGTTCCTCAAAGGATCTGAATGCCATACATAAAAGCAGGAACGAGATGATGAAGGAATACCTGAAGGGCAGCCAGTTAGGCACCTGAAAACCGTGCATAGCCATATCCCAGGGCTTTATATACATAAGCACTGTCATGATAACGGTAAGTACACCGGTGGCAGTCTTTTCCTTGACGTTGATCCTGTCATTCATAAAATACAGGGGTACCAGCAGCAGCACAGCTGTACCGCAGTATACCATAGGCATACCCTCGGGGTATACGGTATCATAGGTCATGGGGAAAAGCTTGGTTATCAGTGACAGAAAATCGAACTGAGTAGCCAGTGAGAAATCGGGGTCTGTGAATTCAAACTTGCCCAGCTTCAGTGAGTTGTATACGGGTATGAGTATCCATGCGGCACACATAAGGGCGATAACGGTACCTGCACCGAAGGCAAGACATCTCAGTATAAATTTTTTCGGCAGTGCTCTTTCGGGGTCTGAAAGGCATACATAGCAGAAATAGAAAAATGTGAATATACCTACCATATAGCCTATATAGAAATGGGCTATGAACATCAGTGCAAGTGGTACTATATATGGCAGCAGCCTGCCCTCGTATACCAGCCTGCGTACTCCAAGACATATCAGCGGCAGATAGATAAGTCCATCCAGCCACATAGGGTCCATTAGCTGCACCACCATGAATGCCATGAGTGCATACATCAGCGGGAATAGTATCAGTGAAACTGTTTTAGGCGGGTGTTTTGCTGTGCGTTTCAGGAAGAAGCAGAATGTTACGGCAGCGGTGCCGACCTTTGCCAGCTGCATGATAAGTATAGCGGTGAGCATCATGTGCCGCGGCAGAAGTGCTATTATTATCATGAAGGGGCTTGCCAGATAGTAGGCGAATATTCCGAACATCTCACCGCTGAGATTTCTCGACCAGTTATATATCCAGCTTTCGCGTCCCCAGAAAGCTTCGCGGTAATGCTCATAGTAATAGACGTACTGTCCGTTAAGGTCAAGCACCAGCACTGAGCCGTCGCCTATGGGGTGTATCCTGAAAAATGCATAGGAGCCGTACATTATGGCTGCGGCAAGAAAGAATACCGCAAAGTACAGCCTTCTGTCTATACAGAATCCGCCTATGCCTTCAACGCATCTTCGCAAAAAGCTGCCCCTCTTATCGGGGGGGCAGAGCTTTTGTATATTATCCATTATTATCTTTATCCTCTCTGTTGCTGACTATTTCCCTTATTATATACCTTGGCCTCTGTTTTATCTCCTCGTATATCTTGGCGATATAATATCCTATCACACCAAGGCTGAACATTATTATACTCGATGTCAGCAGCTGAAGGATTATGACAGTTGGGAAACCTGCTTCGGAATTACCGAAAAATTTATTGTATAGCGTGTTAACACCCAGTATCACCGATATCAGGAAAGTTATCACGCCGAATATGGTCACTATCTGCAAAGGTGCAGAGGTGAAGGATGTGATATTGTTCACGGCAAATTTTATAAGCTGTGATGCGTGCCATTTTGACTGTCCTATCTCGCGGTCTGCGACTTCAAACATGACCCTTTCGGTGCGGAAACCTACCCAGCCTGACATCGCCCTGAAGAAAGTAAGTCTTTCGGGCATACGGTTAAGTGCATCTATAACGCATCTGTCCATCAGCTTGAAATCCGAAGCGTCCTGCATATCCAGTCCGCCTGTACTGCTGATAAGCTTGTAGAAAAGCAGGGAGAATCCCTTGTACATAAGGTTTTCCTTGCCGCGGTCTTTCTTTCTGCCCTCTACGATATCGACTCCGCCTTTTTCCCATATACGGTACATCTCGACTATTGTATCCACGGGAAACTGCATATCGCAGTCAAAGATAACGGCGCAGTCGCCTTTGGCAGTTTCAAGTGCCGCAAACATAGCGCTCTCCTTGCCGAAGTTACGCGAAAAATTCACAGCGACGATATGGCTGTCAGCTTTTGCGAGAGTTTTCATTTTCTCCCAGGTCTTATCAGCCGAACCGTCGTTTACGAATACTATCTCATAATCTATATTATTTTTGGTCATTGTACTGCCCACCGCAGCGGCAGTACGCTCAACATTACCTTCCTCATTATAGGCAGGGATAAGTACAGATATCATTACACTCACTCCCGTATATCATATTTCTTCGGACTTTTCAATATACTCTCCGTTTTTTCTTACTATGCCCTGTCTTACGGAATAAGCCCTTACAGCAAAGGATATCACCATGATGTATGCAGTCAGCTTGCTTAGAAATGCCAGCATTCCCGAAACGTCCTGTATCCCCTGAACATCCGTAAGACGGTTGATGATATCGCTTAACAGATTCACCGTGATACACAGTGCCGCCTTATTGAAGATATCTTTAAGGCGGAGTATATCTGTGTGGTTATCGGTAAGCTGTAGTTTTTTGTTATTTTCAGTCACATGGTTGCCTGCTTCTAAGAAAGCAGTGATACCTGCAGTCAGCCTGAGAGCGAGGGCAGTATTGATCATACCCAGCAAGCAGGCTGTTATATTTCCAACAGCAGTGCGGTCTTTTACGATGAATTCAAACAGCGCGGATATGCCTGCGCTGAGCAGTGCTGCACCCACACCGATGACCGCATTTTTCTGCAGGATCATGGCAGCCTTTTCACGTCCGTTATCCGATATGATACTTTTTATATATTTACAAAGCGCGATACCCCCAAGCCCGCTAATGCGGACAGGGGGTCGTTCATCGTTATCATATTTAAGTGATCCATACTGTCTGACACACAGCTCTTTCAGCTCAACTGCGCCTGCCATACACATAGCGGCGCCGATGGCTTTCAGCAGGAAACCTGCTGACCAGTCAAGAGGCAGCTGAATTAGCGATAATGTCATTCCCAGAAATATCAGGTACATTAACTCAGCCCTTTTTCTTGAAGGTGGATTTGATGAGCAGGCCTGCACCTGCGAATATCATACCGAACATCAGCACATACACATAGAGGGTATTGCCGTATCTGGCATGGAATTGCAAAGATGACAGGAGGGATATTACTATTATCAGTAATCCCAGTGCTGCAACGGAATAGCCTATAAAGCGTTTTTTGCCGTCCAGGAAGAAGATAAGACCTATGCCTAACAGCAGGGGTATCAGCATAACACCGCCTGATATCTGCATACCGAACAGGCTGTACATACCTGCACCGAAGCCCAGTCCTCTGCCTGCGGATACTGTAAAGGAGTTGAGCAGCCAGTAAAGTCCGCCGCCCAGCAGTAAAAATCCCATAAAGAACTGCAGAGTTTCATTACCCGCAGAACCGGTCTTATTTGTATCCTCATAATAGCTCATAGAAGTTTTTTTCTTACCGTTCATAATATCCTCGACTTCCTTAGCTTCTTTTCTGTTTCTTTTTGCAAAAGCTCTCGCGCTTTTTTCTGCTCTTTTCATTTCCTTATCAAAAAACGAAGTTTTTCCAAACATAAATCATACCTCCGTTCTTATACGATACATTTTACGTCTATGGGATATTATCCCCTTCCGATGATATAATTATAAGCTATTTTCCCCTGAATGTCAATACTTCCGCGATTGCACTTATGTTAATATCGGTTGCGTTTTTTATACGGTAGAATGGTATATATTTCCAATTAAAATCAAGGAGAAGTATTTGTTGCTGTTATTTTACGAAATGTCATTATATTGCTAATTTATTGACATTTAAGCTGAATTATTGTATAATGAGTGCAATAGTTCAGTATCGGTACGTTTGAGATATTTGAAAGGAAAGATGAAGGATGAAGGATGAAGGATGAAGGATATAAAAAGGTATGCGGCTGTTATATGTGCGGTAATGCTTTCGGCTGCGGTGCTTTCAGGCTGCGGTGACAAGAAGGAAAACAGTGAGAGCAAAAGTCAGGATAAAAGTGACAGCGGTGAAGAAGTATCGGGCGGAAACGACAATTACAACGGACAGTCTGTTGATACGGGCTGGGAATGGTCAAATGTGGAGATAGTCGGAGGAGGCTATGTGCCGAACATAATCTACAATCCCACGGAGGAGGGACTTGTATACTGCCGCACTGATATAGGCGGTGCATATAAACTGAACAAGGACAGCGGCAGATGGGAATGCATAACAGACTTCATTGGCGGTGATGACTGGAACTATATGGGTATAGAAAGTATCGCCACCGACCCTGTGGAGCCTGAGAGGGTATACATAGCGGCAGGCACCTACTCCAATGCGAACGGAGCAATATTCTATTCGGATGACTACGGTAAGAACTGGGGCATATTCGAGCTTCCATTCGGATGCGGCGGCAACGAAGTCGGCAGAGGTGCAGGCGAGAGGCTGCAGGTGGATCCCAACGACAACTCTATAATATACTTCGGTTCACGTGCAGACGGATTTTGGAAGTCGGAGGACTACGGCAGGACATGGGCTGAGGTAAAGAGCTTCCCGACTAAGGGAGGATATTCAGAGGACGGATATGCACAGGGCATAACCTTTGTGGCATTTGACAGATCGAGCGGAGGATCCGGCAAGGCTACGCAGACAATATTCGCAGGTGTTGCGGCTGCGGAAGGCAGCTACATATACCGTTCGGATGACGGCGGAGAAACATGGATGGGTATAGAGAATCCAACGGCGGCGATGACAGGTGATGACAGGCAGCAGCTGAAGCCTTGTCAGGGAGAGGTAAGCTCGGACGGGTATCTTTACACATTGTGGTCCATGAAGATAGGACCCAACGGTGCTACCGATGGTGCGATACAGAAGTACAGCATAGAAACAGGAGAGTGGAAGGAGATAACTCCCGATACGTCAGTGAAATGCGGATACGGCGGTATATCGGTGAACCCGAATGATCCTGCCATGATAGTATGCACCACCCTTGATCTTTGGGCACCCGGGGACAATATATTTGTCAGCTTTGACGGCGGTGAGACATGGGGAAGTATATGGTACCGTGATGAGAACAACAGCAAGGTAGATAATTATACTATGGACATATCCTCATGCGGATGGCTTGAATGGCATGGTCAGCTGAAACCCGGCTGGTGGATGACGGGTGTGGCAATAGACCCGTTCAACAAGGATGAGATAATGTACGGCACAGGTGCGACTATCTACGGTACCACGAACCTGACTAAGGTGAATGAAGAACCTGTAAATATAGAAGTTCGCGCTATGGGCATTGAGGAAACGGCGATATTCGATTTTGTTTCGCCTATGCCCAACGATGAGAATGCACCGGATCTTTATTCCATAATGGGAGATATCTACGGGTTCAGACATCAGGATGCGAATGTTTGTCCCGAGGAGCATTTCGGTGATTTCAAGTCTACGGATATCGACTGTGCTGCGATGGACTATAATATAGTAGTAAGGGCGACGGACGAAGGAAGCGGTACGGTATACTATTCTAAAGACGGTGCTGTTACCTGGCAGGAGGTTAAAACTCTGCCCGAGGGTGTTGATAAAAAGGGCGGCGGTTCTGTAAAGCTTTCGGCAGACGGCAGTACCATACTCTATGCGGCAGGTGTTGCAGGTGCGGGGGTATTCATCACCGATGACTTTGGGGATAGCTGGACGAAGTGTGAGGGTGTACCCTCGGCGGCGATGATAGAGACCGACAAGGTGGATCCCGACAAGTTCTATGCGGCATTTGACGGTGCGGTATACATAAGCACTGACAAGGGTAAAAGCTGGAATAGTCTGGCGACACTGCCTGTATCGAATTTTACCATGCAGGTATGTCCCGATGCTGAGGGTGATCTGTGGATAAACATAGGTAGCGGGCTTTTCCTGATGGATACACAGACGGGTGAGCTTAATAATATGTCAGCGGAGATCCGTGACTGCAGAGCGATAGGCTTTGGCAAGGCTGAAAAGGACGGAGATTATATGTCGATATATATGCTGGGTCAGGTGAATGACAACGGGTACGGCGTATATATATCTCAGGACAAGGGAGCAACATGGAAGCGCATAAACGACGATGCACACAAATGGGGCAACGTGAATCCTGTGATATCAGGTGACCCGAAGCACTTCGGCAGAGTGTATATAAGCACAAACGGCCGCGGTATAATCCGTGGAGATGTTAAGTGATATAATAAACTCCCCTCGTTCGTAAGAAAGATACTCATATAGAAATTTTAAGCCATGGTATTTCTGATCTACAGTCAGAAGTACTATGGCGTTTTTATTGACAATGCTGCAATGCTATGCTATAATTGTTACGAATATAAACCGGGATTTGGAGGAGCATACAATGAAAATAATAGCGATCGGAGCAGTTACAGCAGGTGGGAAAACAACAGTTGTCAATGCAATTAAAGATAGGTTACCAAGGACAACCTCGCTTCACTTTGATGACTACTCATTCGACGGAGAACCTGATGATTTCACAAAATGGGTATCGAAAGCTGAGGAATTCTATAATGTATGGGACTTGTCACCATTAAAAGCAGATGTTGAAAGGATTATCAATAGTGGAGAGTATGATTATCTGCTGTTGGATTATCCCTTTGCATATCAGAATAAAATGATGAAAGATTATCTGGACTGCTGTATATTTATTGATACGCCGTTAGACATCGCAATGGCTCGTAGAGTGCTTAGAGATATGAAAGAGGCTTCTGCTGATGAGATTCGTAATGAAATGAATACATACTTGAATGCTGCAAGAGTTTGTTATGTTCAGATGCTGACAGAAATTTTACCGAATTCCGACTATGTGATCGACGGTGCAAACGATCTTGAAACAATTATCAATGAAGCTATGGAAATAATATTAAGGTGCTAACTTCTGATTTATCTTAGCAACCGTATAAAATATAATGCCCCTGAGCGCATAAACGCTTGGGGGCAAAACTTCTATATGGTTACCAGCCGTAAGACCGGGGGGATTTTTATATCAGATCATTGCAGGAGAATGTCTGAATGTCGAAATTGGGTTAGGGTATACTAACTAATTTGCACAAATCTTACCTGTTAAATTTTTCACGGATAGGGCAAAAAAACCGAAAAAGGTCTTTACAAACCGAAAAAAACGTGTTATACTATAAGAGTTAACGCGTATACGTTTTGTTAGTTATGCCAGAATATATACGCTGACCTTTTGAGAGAACGTTTCTCAAATCATATCGGGCTGTCCGCCCGTAGAAAGGATGATCGTTTAAATGGCAAGAAAAATGAAAACCATGGACGGTAACAACGCTGCTGCTTGGGCATCATATCCCTTTACAGAAGTTGCTGCTATCTATCCTATCACCCCTTCCTCTGTTATGGCTGAGGTTACAGACCAGTGGTCTGCTAAGGGTCAGAAGAACCTGTTCGGTACTCCCGTAAAGGTTGCAGAGATGCAGTCTGAGGCAGGTGCTTCAGGTACTGTACACGGTTCACTGAGTGCAGGTGCACTGACTACCACCTACACAGCTTCACAGGGTCTGCTGCTGATGATCCCTAATATGTACAAGATCGCCGGCGAACTTCTTCCCTGCGTTATCCACGTTTCCGCAAGATGCGTAGCTTCCCACGCACTGAACATCTTCGGCGACCACTCTGACGTATATGCTTGCCGTCAGACAGGTTTCGCTATGCTGTGTTCTTCCAACGTACAGGAAGTTATGGATCTGGGTACAGTTGCTCACCTCTCTACAATCGAGAGCAGAGTTCCTTTCCTGCACTTCTTCGACGGTTTCCGTACCTCTCACGAGATACAGAAGATCGAAACTTGGGATATCGAAGATGTAAGAGAGATGACCAACTTCGAGAAGATCGAGGAATTCAGAAAGAACGCTCTGAATCCTGAGCATCCTATCCTGAAGGGTACTGCACAGAACCCTGACATCTTCTTCCAGGCAAGAGAAGCTTGCAATCCTTACTATGATGCTGTTCCCGGTATCGTTGAGGATTACATGGCTAAGGTCAATGCTAAGATCGGTACAGATTACAAGCTCTTCAACTACTACGGTGCTCCCGATGCAACTCATGTAATCGTTGCTATGGGTTCTGTATGTGATACTATCGAAGAGACTATAGATTACCTGAACGCTAACGAGGGCACAAAGCTGGGTCTTGTTAAGGTAAGACTTTACAGACCTTTCGCAGCTGACAGACTGGTAGCTGCACTGCCTTCTACTGTTGAGCAGATCTCTGTTCTCGACAGAACCAAGGAGCCCGGTTCTCTGGGTGAGCCTCTGTATCTTGACGTTGTTGCTGCACTGAAGGGCACACAGTTCCACGATGTACCTATAGCAAGCGGCAGATACGGTCTGGGTTCAAAGGATACAACTCCTGACCAGATCAAGGCTGTATACTGGAACGCAAGCTGGAAGGATTCCTACAAGCCTCGTTTCACACTGGGTATCAATGATGACGTTACCAACCTCTCTCTGGAGAGCGAGGGCAAGCTGGATTCCGCTCCTGCAGGCACAACTGCTTGTAAGTTCTGGGGTCTGGGTGCTGACGGTACCGTTGGTGCTAACAAGAACTCCATAAAGATCATAGGTGACCACACCGATCTGTATGCACAGGCTTACTTTGCATATGACTCCAAGAAGTCCGGTGGTGTTACAGTATCTCACCTGAGATTCGGTAAGACTCCTATCAAGTCTACTTACCTGATCAACCAGGCTGATTTCGTAGCTTGCCACAACGAGTCATACATCAGCAAGTACAACATCGTTAACGACATCAAGCCCGGCGGAACATTCCTGCTGAACTGCCAGTGGGATGAGGCTGATCTTGAGAAGCACCTCCCCGGTCAGGTGAAGAGATATATCGCTGAGAACAACATCAAGTTCTACACAATCAACGGCGTTAAGATCGGTAAGGAGATCGGTCTGGGCAACAGGATCAACACTGTTCTCCAGTCTGCATTCTTCAAGCTTTCCGGCATCATTCCTATGGAAGACGCTATCAAGTACATGAAGGACGCTGCTACTGCTTCTTACTCCAAGAAGGGTGAAGCTATCGTTAAGATGAACCACGACGCTATCGACGCCGGCTGCCAGCAGGTAGTTGAGGTCAAGGTACCCGCTGCTTGGAAGAAGGCTAAGGATACCAAAATGGGCATGGACAAGGTTAGCGAGAAGCAGGAGAAGAACAAGACTCTGCGTGACTTCGTTAACAACATCCAGATCCCCTGCAACGCTCAGGAAGGTGACAAGCTGCCTGTATCCACATTCAAGGATATGGCTGACGGTGTATTCCCTCAGGGCTCTGCAGCATTCGAGAAGAGAGGTATAGCTGTTGACGTTCCTGCTTGGGACGGCGCAAATTGTATCCAGTGTAACTTCTGCTCTTATGTTTGTCCTCATGCTGTTATCAGACCCAGCATCATGACAGATGACGAGCTGAAGAAGGCTCCTAAGCTGGCACAGGATAAGGCAGTACCCGTAACAGGTATGCCCGGCTACAACTTCGTTATGACTATGTCTGCTCTGGACTGCACAGGCTGCGGTTCTTGTGTAAACGTATGTCCCGGCAAGAAGGGCAACAAGGCTCTGAACATGATGCCTCTGGAGAGCCAGCTTGCTGAGCAGGAAGTATTCAACTACGCTCAGTCTCTGCCTGAGAAGCCTGAGGTATTTGAGAAGTTCAAGGAGACTACTGTTAAGGGCTCACAGTTCAAGCAGCCTCTGCTTGAATTTTCCGGCGCTTGCGCAGGCTGCGGTGAGACTCCTTACGCTAAGCTCATCACACAGCTGTTCGGCGACAGAATGTACATCGCTAACGCAACTGGTTGTTCTTCGATCTGGGGTGGTTCTGCTCCTTCGACTCCTTACACCACCAACAAGGATGGCAAGGGTCCTGCTTGGGCTAACTCCCTGTTTGAGGATAACGCTGAGTACGGTTACGGTATGTTCCTGGCTCAGTCCACAATCAGAAACAGAACTATCGCTAAGGTTCTTGAACTCTCCAAGACCACCAAGGCTGCTGCTGTTAAGGAAGCTGCTGAGGCTTACCTGAGCACAGTTGATAACGGTGCTGCTAACAAGGCTGCTACCGCTGAGCTGATCGCTGCTCTGAAGAAGTCCAAGAGCGCTGCAGCTGATGAGATACTGAAGGATGCTGATTACCTGGCTAAGAAGTCCATGTGGATCTTCGGCGGCGACGGTTGGGCATACGATATCGGTTTCTCCGGTGTTGACCACGTTCTGGCTTCCGGTGAGGATGTAAACATCTTCGTATTCGATACCGAGGTTTACTCCAACACAGGCGGACAGTCATCCAAGTCTACTCCTACCGGTGCTATCGCACAGTTCGCAGCAGCTGGTAAGGAAGTTAAGAAGAAGGATCTGGCTGGTATAGCTATGTCTTACGGTTATGTTTATGTTGCACACGTTGCTATGGGTGCTGACATGAACCAGTGCCTGAAGGCTATCCACGAGGCTGAGAGCTACAATGGTCCTTCCATCATCATCGGTTATGCTCCTTGTATCAACCACGGTATCAAGGGCGGCATGAAGATCGCTCAGACCGAGGAGAAGAAGGCTGTTCAGGCTGGTTACTGGCATCTGTACAGATATGATCCTCGTCTGAAGGCTGAAGGCAAGAATCCTTTCATCCTGGATTCCAAGGCTCCTTCTGCTGATTACAGAGAGTTCATCATGGGCGAAGTTCGTTACAACGCACTCGCTAGACAGAACCCTGAGAGAGCTGAGAAGCTGTTTGCTAAGGCTGAGCAGAACGCTAAGGATAGATATGACTATCTGCTGAGATATGCTAAGCTCTACAACACTGCTGATGAGAAGTAATTCTTAAAAGTAAATAATTACCGCCGCACTCCATTCGGGGTGCGGCGGTTTTTTTATAAATAACGAATTATCGAACGTACTGCAGGATTTACCGGGGAAAACCTTTCTAAAGAAAGGGTGAGAGTAATATACGGTGATGTCTGGTGAAAACAAAAAGGTATGTCAATATACACAATTCGATTTGCATATCGATAGTAAGATTGATTTTTTATAAATAATTTCTTGTTAAATTTAGAAATTAATATATTAATAATTAATCTGACTATTTGGTAAAATAGTTGAATTTAATATTAGAGTATTGACAGCGAATTGTTTTTATTGTATAATTAAAACATAGGTTAGAGTTAACCTAAATAATTAATCAAAAAGGGTGGTTAATATGAACAAAGTACTTAAGAGGATTTCTGCTGTAACACTGTCTCTTGCGGTTATAGGAACTGCTTCTGTGATTCCCGTGAAAAATAGTCCTATGATCAATACAGCTGTTGTTGCAAGCGCTGCAAACTACGACAATGCCTATTGGAATTATACCAGACCAACTGGTGGTAGGCGTGATACCGCAAGTAAGGTTAAGTGGATACAGGCTGCAATTAATTATTATTTCAACTCTAATAAGCTTGATGTAGATGGCAGTTATGGTCCGTTGACTAGTTCAGCAGTAGCTGATTTCCAGAGAAGCTACAATAAATATTATTCCAGGACAACGGGATTTAGCATTGCAGTAGATGGCGACTTTGGTCCTGATACATTTAGGGCATTTGAAGCGCTTAATTATTGATTGTTGAAAGACACATGAAATTATAATTTTTGTTTGGTCGGAAGTCAATATTTGACTTCCGACTTTTCTATTTCCGTACTCTTTCGGTCAAAAAGTGTGTTTAAGGACAGAGTTCAGCTACACCCAAAAACTGTTTGTGCTTTCAAGTTCTTCAATCGGATATATACTCCTTAGTGTTTTCAAAGACTTTCCTCAGTTGCCCCAAAGTTTTTGCGATAAAAACAGTACATAGTCTGTCAGAGCGCCATTTTAATAAGGTGTACAGCAGTCACGATGATGCTTATGCCACATATCACAAGTGCAACTATCATTCCGCGGCGGTTGGACTTGCGTATCTCCTGTTCTTTTGCTTTTTCGATATCGTCGAGAGTTTCACCGTTCATGAATGCCAGTATCTCTCGCTGTGTCTGGATATCGTGTTCGGATTTGATAGCTTCCATTTTGTGGAATGACATGAAAGTAAATACAGCTAGTGCCCCTGCAAGCAGACTGCCTATCACCATACCGACAGTACCGAAGTGTTCATAGATGGGGGTAACAACAGCCATAAGCAGTATCAGTCCGATGACGCCGCACCACTGGGCGCGTTTGAGCGCATATGCATCTTTGTTGTGGATCGTGTTTTTCATAGTTTCAACATCTCCTTTGATAAGTTCATCGAGGGACACGCCGAACAGGTCGCTGAGGATAAGCAGGCTGTGAACATCGGGGTAGTTCTTTTCGTTCTCCCAGTTGGAGATAGTCTGTCGGCTGACGTAAGATTTCTCTGCGAGAGTTTCCTGTGACCAGCCCTTTTCTGTGCGCAGTCTTTTTATGGTCTTGCTGAGTTCCATTCGGGTACCCTCCTTTCTTTGGGTGTGTACTCATCATAGCAGATGTGATCGCAGATTTCTACCAAATGCTCTTGACACAGCGTAAAATCGGGTGACAAAAGTGTTTGACAGGGGTTTATATAACTATATGATATAGTATTACGAGGGATATGTCAAGGGGAAAATATAATTCATGACGAGAGTGAATACTATAATAATAGTATATATAATATTTGTGTTTGTTATAAATTGAAATAACTGGTTGACATGGTATGATTGTCATGGTAAAATTATTTCAGTTATAAATTGTTATACCGGGGTGTATGTAAAGTGCTATTTAAGCCAAAATTTGACAAAATCAAACATGAAAATGATAATTACAACAGAGAAGAAATGATCGAGTTAACCGAAAAAATATTTGGAAACATGATACCTCACAGGATATTAAAGAAAAGAGCAAAAATGTGGTATGCTGCAGATCATCATGTTGATGAGAGGGTACTGGATAAACTATCTCGGTCTCCTTTTGTTGAGGTGCGGGAAAGTGTAGCGGCAAATGCGCATACGTCCGGGAAAACTTTGGAAGTATTACTTTGTGATGCTGACTTTCAAGTCAGAGAAACGGCGAAACGAAGAATAAGCGAAATAGATATGCGGAAATAAAACTAAAGGAGCAAAATATTCTTGTAATAATGCACAAAAAGCAACTGTAAAAACAGCGAAATTTCTACATCTAAAATACGTATAAATTTTCCCAAAACCCTTGCAAAATAGGCAAACGTAGTGTATAATAATACTTGCGTGACTGCACAGTGTATCTTAAATGAGATACACAAATGATATGCGATGAAACGGAAGGTTGCTGACAGTAGGTCAGGTAATTTCCGCGGAGTATGTCCGATTTTAAACCGGGCGACTGTAATACCGAGCACTGTATGTGTTATGCTTCTTGCGAGGGAGCTGTGGGATATCCTGCGCTCTTTTAGCTTAATGCATGACCATGTGCCTGATTTCGGTCCGGGAGCCTGCTTGCAGGTCTCGGGATTTTTTATAAGGATATCAGGGAACACACGGTAGAGTGTAGATTGAGAAAAATATCTCACAGGTACTATGGATAGTCTTACAAGCCTGTCAATTGCACAAGCTGTTGAGCATCTGACAATAATGAGCGATCAACAATTTGTGCAATTGACTGAGGCTTGGCTAAAGACTTGCCCCTAAAACAATTTTTATATTGCTGTAAGGAGGCGATTTAAGTGGCAGTCAATGAGAAGATGAGAATCAAGATCAAGGGCTATGAGCACGCTGTAGTTGACAGCGCAGCTGCAAAGATCGTTGAGGCGGTTAAGCGTTCAGGCGCACAGGTTTCCGGACCTATCCCGCTGCCTACCAACAAAGAGGTAGTAACGATCCTGAGAGCTGTACACAAGTACAAGGACAGCCGTGAGCAGTTCGAGCTGAGAACTCACAAAAGACTCATAGATGTTATCAGACCCACTAAGGAGACGATATCTACTCTTGAGAATCTTGAACTTCCCGCCGGCGTAAACATCGTTATGGAGGTCAAGTAATCTCCAAATGAGACCGACCCATAAGGGTCTCAAAAAACGAGGTTTTAGCAGGTCATGTCGGTGAAACCGACCAATAACCATAAGGAGGAAAAATCATGCAGAAGGGAATCATCGGTAAGAAGATCGGTATGACACAGATCTTCGATGAAGCAGGAAAGATCGTTCCTGTAACAGTTGTTGAAGCAGGTCCCTGCGTAGTTGTTCAGAAGAAGACTGTTGAAAAAGACGGTTATGAGGCTGTACAGCTGGGTTATGGCGAGATCAGAGCCAAGAGAGTAAATAAGCCTCTCCAGGGTCACTTCAAGAAGGCTGACGTTGCAATAAAGAGAACTCTTAAGGAGTTCAGACTGGCTGATATCTCAGCTGTCAACGTTGGCGACATCGTAAAGGCAGACGTATTCGCTGAGGGCGACGTTGTTGATGTCAGCGGCACCAGCAAGGGTCACGGTTTCAGTGGTACTATCAAGCGTCACAACGGCCACAGACTTAAGGAAACTCACGGTACAGGTCCTGTACACAGACATGCAGGTTCCTACGGCGCTTGCTCCGATCCTTCAAGGATCTACAAGGGCAAGAAGATGCCTGGTCAGTACGGTAACGTAAAGGTTACTGTTCAGAATCTGACAGTTGTAAAGGTTGACGCAGAAAATAATCTTATCGCTATCAAGGGCGCTATCCCCGGTCCTAAGAACGGAACAGTGACCATCTGCGACAGCGTTAAGAAGAAGGCTTAGTGGAAGGAGGAGTTAATATGTCAAAAATCGCAGTAGTTGATATGACAGGCAACAAGGTAGCTGACACTGAGCTGAATGATGCTATATTCGGCATCGAGCCTAATAAGGCACTTATGCACGCTATGGTAGTGAATTTCCTGGCTAACCAGAGACAGGGCACACAGTCCACCCTCACCAGAACAGAGGTACAGGGCGGCGGCAGAAAGCCCTGGAGACAGAAGGGTACCGGCCACGCAAGACAGGGCTCCATCAGAGCTCCTCAGTGGGTACACGGCGGTATCGCTCTTGGTCCTAAGCCCAGAGATTACAGCTATTCTCTGAATAAAAAGGAGAAGAGACTGGCTATGAAGTCTGCTTTCTCCACCAAGGTCATCGACAACAACCTGATCGTTGTTAATGAGATCGAGACCAAGGAGTATAAGACCAAGGTTATGGTCGATATGCTCAAGGCAATCGGCGCTCAGGGCAAGGCTCTCATCGTAACTGCTGATGTTGATGCAAAGGTAGTTAAGAGCGCTGCAAACATTCCCGGTGTCAAGACAGCTACCGTAAACACACTGAACGTTTACGATA
The DNA here is from genome assembly GCF_000179635.2 of Ruminococcus albus 7 = DSM 20455. Classification (NCBI taxonomy): domain Bacteria; kingdom Bacillati; phylum Bacillota; class Clostridia; order Eubacteriales; family Oscillospiraceae; genus Hominimerdicola; species Hominimerdicola alba. Next base: position 47,471 of record NC_014833.1, read on the forward strand.
TCCTGAACTACGATAAGTTCATCGTATCTTCGGAGGCTGTAAAGAAGATCGAGGAGGTATACGCTTAATGAAAAATGCTCACGATATTATCATAAAGCCTATCATCACCGAGGACTCTATGGACAGACTCGCTGATAAAAAGTACACCTTCCAGGTTGCCAAGGACGCTAACAAGATCGAGATAGCTAAGGCTATCGAGGAGATCTTCGATGTAAAAGTTGCTAAGGTAAACACCATCAGCGTTAAGGGCAAGGAGAAGAGAATGGGCAGATACACAGGTTTCCGCCCTGACTGGAAAAAGGCTATCGTTACTCTTGAGGGCGAAAAGACCATCGAATTCTTCGACGGTATGTACTAATTTCCCCTGAAACGAACGGCAGGTGAGAACCTGTCGGGAGACTTCGGAAAAGCTCATATTCAAGAGTTCCCGCTGAAATCCGCAAACACCGAGGACCAGGCGGAAAGGCTTTGCGAGGCGGCGAGGACCGCTTTTGATACGACCGCAAAGCGTAGGTATGGAAGGGTGCTTGGCGTAATGCTTTGACCTTTTCGCAAAACCATATTAAGGAGTGAATTATAATGGCAATAAAGACTTACAAGCCCACGACTCCCGGTAGAAGAGGCATGACTGTCATCGACTATTCCGGTCTGTCTAAGGTTGAGCCTTGCAAGTCCCTTCTCGAACCTCTGAAGAAGAATTCGGGAAGAAACAGCTACGGTAGAATCACTGTTCGTCACAGAGGCGGCGGAGTAAGAAGAAAATACCGTGTAATTGATTTTAAGAGAAACAAGCTCGATATGAACGCTACTGTTCAGACCATCGAGTACGATCCTAACAGATCTGCATTCATCGCACTCGTTCAGTACGAGGATGGCGAGAAGAGATACATCATCGCACCTAACGGTCTTGCTGTTGGCGATGTTATCAGAGCAGGCGCTGGTGCTGATATCAAGCCCGGTAACGCTCTGACACTGGCAGATATCCCTGTTGGTACCTTCATCCACAACATTGAGCTGTATCCCGGCAAGGGCGCTCAGCTGGTTCGTTCCGCTGGTAACATGGCTCAGCTGATGGGCAGAGAAGGCGCTTACGCTCTCGTAAGACTTCCTTCAGGCGAAATGAGAAAGATATCTGTTAACTGCATGGCTACAATCGGTCAGGTAGGTAACATCGACCACTCTAACGTAAACATCGGTAAGGCAGGTAGAAAGCGCCACATGGGCTGGAGACCTACCGTAAGAGGTTCCGTAATGAACCCCTGCGATCACCCTCACGGTGGTGGTGAAGGTAAGTCACCTGTTGGTAGACCTTCCCCTGTTACCCCTTGGGGTAAGCCTACTCTGGGTTACAAGACCAGAGCTAAGCACGCTCGTTCCGATAAGTTTATCGTAAAGCGCAGAAACGGCAAGTAACCTGAAAGGAGGACGATGATAAATGGGCAGAAGTGTTAAGAAGGGTCCTTACGTTCAGGAGGCTCTTTATAAGAGAGTAGTTGCAATGAACGAAGCAGGCGAGAAGAAAGTCCTCAAGACATGGAGCAGAGCTTCCACGATCTTCCCTGACTTCGTAGGTCATACATTCGCAGTACACGACGGCAGAAAGCACGTGCCTGTATATGTAACCGAGGATATGGTAGGCCACAAGCTTGGTGAGTTCGCTCCCACAAGGACCTACAAGGGCCACGCAGGCTCCAAGACCTCGAACAACGGTAAGAAATAATTAAGGAGGATCAGACATGGAAGCAAAGGCTATACTGAGAACAGCTCGCATTGCTCCTCGTAAGGTACAGATCGTCCTTGATCTTATCAGAGGTAAGGATTACGAAATAGCAATGGCTACTGTTAAGAATACACCAAAGGCTGCAAGTGAATATCTGGAGAAGCTCCTCAAGTCCGCAGCAGCAAACGCAGAGAACAATCACAACATGGATAAGAACAATCTTTATGTTGCTGAGTGCTACGTTTGCCCCGGACCTATCATGAAGAGGATCATGCCCAGAGCTCAGGGCAGAGCATACAGAATTCTGAAGAGAACATCACACATCACTGTTGTTCTCAAGGAAAAGGATTAAGCTGAAAGAGGAGGTAAACTATGGGCCAGAAAGTTAATCCGCACGGACTCAGAGTCGGTGTGATAAAGAATTGGGATTCCCGCTGGTTTGCAGATAAGAGCACTTTCGGCGACACTCTGGTTGAGGACTACAACATTCGTAAGGATATTATGAAGGACCTCAACAGAAGATCCAAGAACCCCGCTGACAAGTGCGTTTACGCAGGCGTTCCCAAGGTTGAGATCGAGCGTTTTACCGGTAAGGACGGCGCTCAGAAGGTTAGAATACACATTTACTGCGCTAAGCCCGGTATGGTAATCGGTAAGGGCGGCGCTGAGATCGATAAGCTCCGCGAGAGCATCGAGAAGAAGATCGGCAAGAGCGTTGCTATCAACATCGTTGAGGTTAAGAACCCCGACATCAACGCACAGCTGGTCGCTGAGAAGATCGCTCATGACCTGGAGGACAGAATCTCCTTCAGAAGAGCTATGAAGCAGTCTATCGGCAGAGCAATGAAGCTGGGCGCTAAGGGTATCAAGGTAAAGGTAAGCGGTAGACTTGCCGGTGCCGAGATAGCTAGAAGCGAGAGCTACCACGAGGGTACTATCCCGCTGCAGACCATCAGAGCAGACATCGACTACGGTACTGCTGAGGCTCACACAACTTATGGTCGTCTGGGCATCAAGGTATGGATCTACAGAGGCGAAGTTCTCAAGGGTGAGATCGCTGCCAGCGACAGACGCGACGTTTCAGACAAGAACGACAAGAAGCGCAGACCCCGCAGAGATGACAGGTCTAAGGATAACCGCAGAGACTTCAACAAGGCTCGCGGTATGAAAAGAGAAGGAGGTAACGCATAATGCTGCTTCCAAAGAGAGTTAAGTTCAGAAAACAGCACAGAGGTCGTATGACCGGTAAGGCACTGAGAGGAAACAAGGTTTCCTACGGTGATTTCGGTCTTCAGGCTCTTGAGCCCGCATGGATCACCTCTAACCAGATCGAGGCTGCCCGTATCGCTATGACAAGATACATCAAGAGAGGCGGTCAGGTTTGGATCAAGATATTCCCTGACAAGCCTGCAACAAGAAAGCCCCTTGGTACCCGAATGGGTAAAGGTAAGGGCGCTCCCGAGTACTGGGTAGCTGTTGTTAAGCCGGGCAGAGTAATGTTCGAGATAGCAGGTGTTCCCGAGGAGACTGCTAGAGAGGCTATGAGACTCGCTATGCACAAGCTCCCTATCAAGTGTAAGTTTATAGTAAAAGAAACGGGTGGTGAGCAGTAATGAAGGCTAATGAGATCAAGGAAATGACCGCAGACGAGCTTAACACCAAGCTCGCTGAGCTTAAAGAAGAGCTGTTCAATCTTCGTTTCCAGCACGCTGTGAACCAGCTGGAGAATCCCAAGAGACTTCAGGCTGTGAAGAAGGACATTGCTCGTGTTAAGACATTCATTCGTAAGCATGAGTCCGAAGCTCAGTAATAAAGGAGGAGGATCACTGTGAGCGAAAGAAATCTGAGAAAAACCAGAGTCGGTACTGTTGTATCGAATAAGATGGATAAGACTATCGTAGTTGCCATCAAGGATAACGTTCAGCACCCTCTGTATAAGAAGATAATCAAGAAGACTGTTAAGCTGAAGGCACACGACGAAAACAACGAGTGCGGTATCGGCGATACAGTAAAGGTAATGGAGACAAGACCTCTTTCCAAGGATAAGAGATGGAGACTTGTCAACATCATCGAAAAGGCTAAGTAATTTATATATGAGTGCAAGGTACTTTGGCAGAGCGTAAAATCGCTTCTGCCGCGGTACTGAGTCCCAGTGATTTGAAAGGAGGAGCGCTTCAATGGTACAGATGCAGACTTACCTGAAGGTTGCAGATAACTCCGGTGCTAAGGAGCTTATGTGCATCCGTGTTCTCGGCGGTACGAGAAGAAAGTATGCTAACATCGGTGACGTTGTAGTTTGTTCTGTTAAAAAAGCAACACCAGGCGGAGTTGTTAAGAAGGGCGATGTAGTCAAGGCTGTCATCGTTCGTTCAGCAAAGGGTCTGAGAAGAGCGGACGGTACTTATATCCGCTTCGATGAGAACGCTGCTGTAATAATAAAGGAAGATAAGAATCCCAGAGGTACACGTATATTTGGACCTGTGGCTAAGGAACTGAGAGATAAGGATTATATGAAGATCCTGTCCCTGGCTCCCGAAGTTCTGTAATGGAGGTGTCGTTGAAATGAATAAGGTACACGTTAAAACCGGCGACACAGTCGTTATCCTGTCCGGTAAGGACAAGGGCAAGCAGGGTAAGGTACTTCAGGTATCACCCAAGGAAGGCAAAGTCATCGTTGAGGGTCTGAACGTTGCAAGAAAGCACGTAAAGCCCAGAAGCGCACAGCAGCAGGGCGGTATCGTTGATGCTGAGGCTGCAATGTATGCTTCAAAGGTAATGGCTGTTTGCCCTAAGTGCGGCAAGCCTACCAGAGTTGCTCACAAGTTCCTGGAAGATGGAACTAAGGTAAGAGTTTGCAAGAGCTGCGGCGAAGAATTCTAAGAAGGAGGAGTTAAACATGGCTGCAAGACTTAAAGAACAGTATGTTAGCACAGTAGCTCCTGAACTGATGAAGAAATTCGGCTACGCTAACGTAATGCAGATCCCTAAGCTGGATAAGGTAGTTATCAACGTCGGCTGCGGCGCTGATAAGGATAATAAGAAGGTCATCGATGCTATCATGACCGATCTGGCTGCTATCACCGGTCAGAAGCCCATCGTTTGTAAGGCAAAGAAGAGCGTTGCTAACTTCAAGCTGAGAGATGGTCAGGTAATCGGTGTTAAGGTTACACTGAGAGCGGATAAGATGTATGAATTCGTTGACAGACTTTTCAACGTAGCATTCCCCCGCGTAAGAGATTTCAGAGGTATCAACCCCAATTCCTTCGACGGCAGAGGCAACTACTCCACCGGTCTGAAGGAGCAGCTGATCTTCCCTGAGATCGAGTATGATAAGATCGACAAGGTAAGAGGTATGGATATCAACTTTATCACTACCGCAAAGACCGACGAAGAAGGCAAGGAGCTGCTCAGACTCATGGGCGCACCTTTCGCTGAGAAGTAATGAGGAGGATACGATAAATGGCAAAGAAGGCTATGATAAACAAGCAGCAGGCTGCTCCTAAGTATTCCACTCGTGCTTATAACAGATGCAAGATCTGCGGCAGACCCCATGCATATCTGAGAAAGTTCGGCGTATGCCGTATCTGCTTCAGAGAGCTGGCTCATGACGGTCAGATCCCCGGCGTTAAGAAGGCAAGTTGGTAAGAAGGAGGTAGGCACAATGCAGATTACAGATACTATTGCAGATCTGTTAACAAGAATACGCAATGCTAGCACTGCTAAGCATGCGACTGTCGATGTACCTGCATCTAACATGAAGAAGTCTATCACACAGATCCTCGTAGATGAGGGCTATGTAAAGAACTTCACCGTTATAGAAGACGGCAAGCAGGGTATCATCAGGATCACTCTCAAGTATGATGACAATAGAAATTCAGTAATAACAGGGCTGAGAAGAGTTTCAAAGCCCGGTCTGAGGATCTACGCAAGCTGTGAGGATATGCCTAAGGTAATCAAGGGCATGGGTATCGCTATAGTATCCACCTCTAAGGGCGTAATCACCGACAAGAAGGCAAGAGAGCTGAATGTCGGCGGCGAAGTCCTCGCATTTGTATGGTAATAAGGAGGGCTGAGAAATGTCAAGAATAGGATTGAAGCCCATTACTGTTCCCGCAGGTGTAGAGGTAAAGGTTGCTGATGGCAACGTTGTTACAGCTAAGGGTCCCAAGGGCACACTTACAAAAACATTCCACAAGGATATGATAATAAAGGTAGACGGCAGCACAGTAACTGTTGAGCGTCCTTCCGAGGATAAGCTCCACAAGAGTCTGCACGGTCTGACCAGAACACTCGTAAACAACATGGTTGAGGGTGTTTCCAATGGATTCTCTAAGAAGCTCGAGATCGTTGGTGTTGGTTACAGAGCACAGAAGCAGGGCAAGAACCTGGTAATGAACCTGGGCTTCTCTCATCAGGTTATCTTTGAAGAGACTGACACTATCAAGATCGAAGTTCCCGATCCCAACCACATCGTTGTATCGGGCTGCGACAAGCAGGAAGTTGGTCAGTTTGCTTGTGAGATCCGCGAAAAGCGTCCCCCCGAGCCTTACAAGGGTAAAGGTATCCGCTATGAAGGCGAGTACATTATCCGCAAGGAAGGTAAGGCAGGTAAAGGCGCTAAGAAGTAATAAAAGGAGAGAATCACTATGGTTAAAAAGCTTGACAGAGCTAAGGCTAGAATCAAGAGACATCAGAGGATCCGCAACAAGATCAGCGGTACTCCCGAATGCCCTCGCCTCAACGTATTCCGCTCCTCTAAGCATATATATGCACAGATCATCGACGATGTTAACGGCGTAACACTGGCTTCCGCTTCCTCTATGAGCAAGGGCTTTGAGGGCAACGGCGGCAACAAGGAAGGTGCACGCAAGGTCGGCGAGATGATCGCAGAAGCTGCTAAGGCAAAGGGAATTGAAAATGTCGTATTCGACAGAGGCGGTTTCCTTTATCACGGCCGTGTGCAGGAGCTTGCAGACGGTGCCCGTGAAGGCGGACTTAAATTCTAAGGAAGAGGAGGAAATACAATGGCTTTAATAGATGCTTCAAAGATCGAAGAGCTGCAGGAAAAGGTCGTAGCAATAAACAGAGTATCCAAGACTGTTAAGGGCGGCCGTATCATGAAGTTCTCCGCACTTGTAGTAGTTGGCGACGGCAACGGTATCGTTGGCTTCGGCATCGGTAAGTCGGGCGAAGTTCCCGACGCTATCAGAAAGGCTATTCAGGATGCTAAGAAGAACCTGGTAAAGATCTCCCTGAAGGGTACAACCATTCCTCACGAGATCGTAGGTAAGTTCGGCGCAGGCGAGGTTCTCCTCAAGCCCGCCGCTCCCGGTACAGGTATCATCGCAGGCGGCACTGTGAGAGCAGTGGTTGAAGCAGCCGGCATAAGAGATATAAGAGCAAAGTCGCTTCGCTCTAACAATCCTTACAACGCAGTAAGAGCTACAATCAACGGTCTGACCAGCGTAAGAAGCGCTGAGGCGATCGCTGAACTGAGAGGCAAGACTGTTAAGGAAATATTTGAATAAGGAGGATAAACAGTATGGCAAACCTGAAAATTCAGCTGACTAAGAGCCTGAGCGGCAGAAGCGAGAAGCAGATCGCCACTGCAAATTCTCTTGGTCTGAGAAAAATCGGGGATACGACCGAGCAGCCCGACAACGCTTGTACACAGGGCAAGATCAAGCTGGTATCCCACCTTATTAAAGTAACCGAAGCGTAAGCAGGGAGGTGCGACAACATGAAGCTTCACGAATTATCACCTAATCCCGGCGCTGTAAGAGACGTTAAGCGTGTGGGCAGAGGTCACGGTTCAGGAAACGGTAAGACTGCAGGTAAGGGTCACAAGGGCCAGAAGGCAAGATCCGGCGGCAGCATCAGACCCGGCTTCGAGGGTGGTCAGACCGCTCTTGCAAGAAGAATTCCTAAGCGTGGATTCAATAATATATTCGCTACCAAGTATGCGATCATCAATGTTTCCGATCTTGACAAGTTTGTTGACGGTACAGTAGTTGATACTGAGCTGCTCAAGGCATCTGGCATCATCAAGAAGGAAATGGATGGAATAAAGGTTCTCGGAAACGGAGAGCTCACCAAAAACCTTACCGTCAAGGCTGCTAAGTTCTCAGCAGCAGCTAAGGAGAAAATCGAAAAGGCAGGCGGGAAGGCTGAGGTGATGTAATTGTGATAGAGACATTTCGTAATGCCTGGAAGGTCCCGGAATTAAGAAGAAAGCTTCTATTTACATTTTTCATCATCGTTATTTACAGGATAGGCGGAACAGTTCCTGTTCCCTATCTTGATTCGGCTGCACTTAACACTTGGTTTGAAGGCAGCAAAAATTCAGGTGACTTTTTCAGTTACCTGAACGTCCTTTCGGGCGGTAACTTTTCAAAGGCTACACTGATGGCACTGTCCGTTGGTCCTTACATCAACGCACAGATCATCATTCAGCTGCTGACCTACGCACTTCCTCCTCTGGAAAGACTTTCCAAGGAAGGCATGGAAGGCAGAAAGACCCTTAACAAGATCACCAAGTACACAGCACTTGGTATAGCACTGTTCCAGGGCTGGGCTTACTACAGAACACTGATGAACGTTGACGGTCAGCAGATAGTACTGTACACAGGCCACACCTTTGAAAGATACTTCACGGAAGCCATCATTGTTCTCTGCTTCGTGGCAGGCGCTTCGCTGACTATATGGCTGGGCGACAGGATCAATGAAAAGGGTATAGGCAACGGCGTATCCATGTTGCTGTTCGCAGGTATCATCGCAAGAGGTCCTGATGCTGTCATCACCCTCTGCAAGATGATGACTACAGGCGATACAAAGAATATGATACTCGTTCCTATCATCATCGTAGTATTCGTCCTGATGATCGCGTTCATAATCTTTATGAACAACGCTGAAAGAAGAATACCGATACAGTATGCCAAGCGCGTTGTAGGCAGAAAGCAGTACGGCGGTCAGAACACATTCATCCCGATCAAGATCGCGATGAGCGGCGTTCTTCCTATCATCTTTGCTATGAGCTTTATGTCTATCCCTGCAACACTCAAGCTGTTTACCGGCGATCCTAAGCCCGGTACTTTCTACGATGGTCTGCTGAGATGGTTCAATTACACACATCCGTTCTACGCTTGTATGTACTTCGTTCTCATAATCGCGTTCAACTACTTCTATGTAAGTATGTCCTATAACCCGATCGAGATCGCAAACAACCTCAGACAGAACAACGGCGGCGTTCCCGGAATAAGACCCGGTAAGCCTACCAGCGACTACTTCCAGAGGATACTCAGCAAGATAACTCTGGTCGGCGCTGTGTTCCTGGGTATCATTGCTATCTTCCCCATCATCTTTGGTGTTATCACCAAGCTGCCTATCGCAATGGGCGGTACTTCGATACTCATCGTTGTAAGTGTTGCGCTTGAAACAGCAAGAACTATGGAATCTCAGATGATGATGCGTCATCACTCCGGCTTCCTGAAATAATAAAGTCCGATCGAGAAAGGGGTAAGACTAATGAACAATATCATTCTTTTGGGCGCTCCAGGTGCCGGCAAAGGTACTCAGGCAGAGAACATCTGCAAGGAGCTGAACATTCCTACCATTTCCACAGGCAATATGCTCAGAGCTGCTGTTAAGGCAGGTACAGAGTATGGTCTGAAGGCGAAGGCAGCTATGGACGCAGGCGCACTTGTTTCTGACGATATCGTTATAGGTATCCTCAAGGACAGGATCGCTGAGCCTGACGCACAGAATGGCTTCATTCTCGACGGTTTCCCCAGATCTGTTCCTCAGGCTGAGGCTCTGGACGCTATGGGCGTTCAGATCGACAAGGTCATTGAGATAGATGTTGCTGATGAAACCATCCAGCAGAGACTCTCGGGCAGAAGGGTATGCCTCGACTGCGGCGCTACCTACCACGTGGACTTCAAGCCCTCTAAGGTAGAAGGCGTATGCGATGTATGCGGCAAGCCTATCGTTATCCGTAAGGACGACGAGCCCGCAACTGTTAAGAGCAGACTGGAAACATATCATAAAACTACTGAGCCTCTCAAGGGCTACTACGAGAAGCAGGGCAAGCTGACATCCGTAAAGGGCAGAGAGACCGTTGAGGAGACCTCTGCAGCAGTTATGGCTGCTCTCAAGGCTTGATATCTTATATAGAAAGCGTAATATCTGATGATATGTATAAAATCAAATAAAGAAATTGAAAAGATGCGCAAGGCAGGTCAGCTGACCGCAGGCGCATTACAGGCAGCAGGTGAAGCACTAAGACCGGGCATGACTACTCATGAACTGGACAAAGTGGTAGAGAAGTTCATTCTCTCTCACGGTGCTAAGCCGGGATTCAAGGGTTACGGCGGATTTCCCGCTGCAGCCTGCATATCCGTGAATGACGAAGTTATCCACGGTATCCCCGGCGGCAGGAAGATCATGGAAGGCGATATAGTTTCTGTAGATACAGGAGCTTTCGTGGACGGATATCATGGTGATTCCTGCAAGACTTTTGCCTGCGGCAAGATCTCAGACGACGTACAGGCACTTCTTGATTCCACCGAGCAAAGTCTTTATGAGGCTATCAAAATGGTAAAGCCCGGCGTAAGGATAGGCGACATCGGTGCCGCTATACAGAAGTACAACGAGGACAGAGGTTTTTCAGTCGTCAGAGAATACTGCGGACATGGGTTGGGAAGAGATCTCCACGAAGATCCCGAGGTCCCCAACTACGGAAAAGCAGGTCATGGCGTAAGACTCCAGGCAGGTATGGTCATCTGTATCGAACCTATGATAAATATGGGTACTGCAGGTATAAAGGTCATGCCGGACGGCTGGACAGTCAAGACACTGGACGGAAAATGGTCCGCACATTTTGAGCACACTATCGCTGTTACACAGGACGGCTGCGTGATACTCAGCAAGCTGTGATGACAGAAAGTGTAATACAGGTCGGTTCACTGGTTTGGGCGCTTGCAGGCCGTGAGAAAGGCTCCTGCTTTGTTGCAGTGGGAGTAGACGGCGGCTTTGTGTACCTTGCGGATGGCAGACACCGAAAAGTCGGCAATCCGAAGAAGAAAAACATAAAGCACATTTCACCTGCTGATGCTCAGGTATATACGGGTGATCTGACTGACAAGAAGTTAAGACGGCTGATCTTTCGGTACCTGACCCATACCGATCGGCAGCAGACAAGACCTTTGAGTGGGGAGGTTTTTTAATGTCGAAAGAAGATGTACTTGAAGTTGAGGGAACAGTCGTTGAGGCACTGCCTAACGCGACATTCCAAGTTGAACTCACAAACGGTCATAAAATTCTTGCTCATATTTCGGGTAAGCTGCGTATGAACTACATTCGTATCGTGCCCGGTGATAAGGTCACAGTCGAGATGTCGCCTTATGACTTGACAAAGGGAAGAATAACCTGGAGAGCTAAGTAAGCAAAGCGGTTGCTGCAACGGCTTTCCCTTATACGTATGAGAGCCGAGAGGCTCGGATAATCGAAGGAGGTATTTCAATGAAAGTAAGACCTTCAGTTAAGCCTATCTGCGAAAAGTGCAAGATCATCAAGAGGAAAGGCAAGATCATGGTTATCTGCCAGAACCCCAAGCACAAGCAGCGTCAGGGCTAACAAACCAATAATGGAGGTGCAGCTAAATAATGGCTCGTATTGCTGGTATAGACCTGCCCAGAGATAAGAGGATCGAAGTCGCTCTTACCTACGTTTACGGCATTGGTCAGAAGACTGCTACTAAGATCATCAAGGAAACAGGCGTTGATCCTGACGTAAGAGTAAAGGATATGTCTGAGGATGACGTAGCTAAGCTTCGTGAATATATTGATCACAATCTTACAGTTGAGGGCGATCTGAGAAGAACAGTTGCTCTGAACATCAAGAGACTTACAGAGATCGGTTGCTACAGAGGCCTTCGTCACAGAAAGGGTCTGCCTGTTAGAGGACAGAGAACCAAGACGAATGCAAGAACTCGTAAGGGTCCTGTTAAGACCATCGCTAACAAGAAGAAGTAAGGGAGGGTATGAAGCATGGCTCAGGCTAAGAAGAAGACGACAGTTCGTCGCCGTCGTGAAAGAAAGAACATTGAACAGGGACAGGTTCATATCCAGTCCACATTCAACAACACCATCGTTACCATCACCGATATGCAGGGCAACGCAATTTCTTGGGCATCCGCAGGCGGACTCGGTTTCAGAGGCTCCAAGAAGTCTACTCCCTTCGCTGCTCAGACAGCCGCAGAGACTGCTGCAAGAGCTGCTAAGGAGCACGGTCTGAAGGTCGTTGAGGTATTCGTAAAGGGACCCGGCGCAGGCAGAGAAGCTGCTATCAGAGCGCTGCAGTCCGAGGAGCTGGAAGTAAGACTTATCAAGGACGTTACTCCTATCCCTCACAACGGCTGCCGTCCCCCCAAGAGAAGAAGAGTGTAATCATAAGTCATTTGAGTTTGCAGTTTAACTCAAAGTCGGGTAAAGCAGCATAGACGTAAGACTTGAAGCCCGATATCAATTTAGAAAACGGAGGTCATTAAAATGGCAGTAAACAGAGAACCAATACTCAAGAGATGTAAGTATCTTGGCATCAGCCCCATGGTTATGGGCGTTGCTAAGGAGACTAAGCGTGACCCCAACGCTAACAAGCGTAAGAAGGTTTCCGAGTACGGCCTTCAGCTGAAGGAAAAGCAGAAGCTGAGATTCATCTACGGCGTACTGGAGAAGCAGTTCCATCACTATTTTGAGATCGCTCAGAAGATGGAAGGTCAGGCAGGTACCAATCTGCTGACAATACTCGAGTCCAGACTCGACAGTGTTGTATTCAGAATGGGTCTGTCCATGACAAGACGTGAGGCTAGACAGCTGGTTGTACACGGTCACTTCCTCGTAAATGGCAAGAGAGTTGATATCCCCTCTTACAGGATCAAGGCAGGCGACGTTATCTCCCTGAAGGAGAACAGCAAGAAGAGCCCCAAGTTCAAGCAGATCATCGAGACTACTGCCGGCAGAGTAGTTCCTACTTGGCTCGATATGGACAAGGAGAACCAGACTGCAAAGGTAGTTCGTATGCCTGTTAAGGAAGACCTTGATTACGAGATCGAGGAACACCTGATCGTAGAGCTGTATTCCAAGTAATATGTGTAAGGTTCTCGGAGCGCTGTACCTTTTTTGGGTACAGCTCCGCAGAAGCTGCATAATATCTGGAACTTTCGGACACATTACAATTCATGTTTGAATACAGGAGGGTTACTAATGCTTGAAAAGATAGAAAAGCCAAAGATCGAAACGCCTGAGCTCAAAAGCAACGGAACATACGGCAAGTTTATTCTCGAGCCTCTGGAGCGCGGCTATGGTATAACTCTCGGAAACAGTCTGAGACGTGTACTGCTCTCCTCTTTACCCGGTGTAGCTGTTACTTCTGTGAAGATCGACGGTGTACACCACGAACTCTCAACAATCCCCGGTGTTAAGGAAGATGTTACTGAGATCATCCTTAACCTCAAGGGCCTGACTGCAAAGCTTTACGGTGAGGGTCCCAAGACTATCTACATTGAAGCTGAAGGCGAATGCGTAGTTACCGCAGGCGACATCAAGGCTGATTCTGAAGTAGATATCCTTGTTCCCGATATGCACATCGCAACCCTGGGCGCCGGTGCAAAGCTGTATATGGAGATCACTATCGACCGCGGCAGAGGCTATGTTTCTGCTGAAAAGAATAAGTCTCTCATGCAGAACGCACCCATCGGCATTATTGCCGTAGACAGTATTTATTCGCCGGTATTAAAGGTAAACTACACAGTAGATAATACCCGTGTAGGTCACATTACCGACTTTGACAAGCTCACGCTGGAGGTATGGACTGACGGTACTATATCTGCCAAGGAAGCTGTATCAATGGCAGCCAAACTCCTCAACGAGCATCTGAATCCATTCGTTGATCTCTCCGAAGAGACTAACGTTGTGGAGCTTATTGTTGAAAAGGATGATCAGGGCAAAGAAAAGATCCTTGAGATGACCATTGAGGAACTTGACTTATCCGTGCGTTCATTCAATTGTCTGAAGCGCGCAGGCATCAACACAGTTAACGATTTGATCGAAAAGTCAGCAGAAGAAATGATGAAGGTACGTAACCTCGGTAAGAAGTCATTCGACGAGGTTCGCGAGAAGCTTCATTCTTTGGGCTACGAGCTCAATTCTGAGGAAGATAATTAATGTAAGGAGTGAAAATCTATGCCAGGCACAAGAAAGCTGGGAAGGACCAGTGACCAGAGAAAAGCAATGCTGAGAGCTATGGTTACTTTCCTTCTGGAAAACGGTAAGATTGAAACAACTGTAACCAGAGCTAAGGAAGTTGCTGCTATGACCGAGAAGATGATCACACTCGGTAAGTCCAGCGAACTCCATTCCAAGAGACAGGTATTCGCTTATGTAACTAAGGAAGCTGTCGCTAAGAAGCTCTTTGATGAGATAGCACCTAAGTACGCAGACCGTAAGGGTGGTTATACCAAGATCATCAAGATCGGACCCCGCCGCGGTGACGCTGCTGAAATGGCTATCATACAGCTGGTTTAATATACTAATTATAAGGACCGTACCTTCGGGTGCGGTCCTTTTTGCGTATATACTAAAGGCAGGCAGACGCGTAAACTCACGTAATGTGAGATGCGTGTCCGCCTGCCTTTATTGTATATGGGGGTGCTTGTATGATATAGTATCAGGCAGATACCGCTGCACGGAATTTCAGACATATCTTATCTGTTATCAGTGCTATGAACTCGCTGTTCGTCGGCTTGCCCTTGCCTGTATTTATAGTGTATCCGAAAAAGCTGTTGAGAGTATCTATATCCCCTCTGTCCCATGCGATCTCTATTGCATGACGTATAGCTCGCTCAACACGGGAGGGTGTTGTTGAAAACTTTTTTGCCACCGCAGGATACAGCAGCTTTGTAACACTTTCAAGCATCTCCTTGTCGTTTACAGAGCATATTATTGCTTCACGAAGATAGTGATACCCTTTGATATGCGCCGGTACACCGATCTGGTGAATGATATCCGTTACGATTATCTCCAGGTTTGCTGGATGAAAGTATCCTGTGCTCGGAGGATATATCCGTGTCGATATCCAGCATGGCTTTGATACGCTCACCAAGTACCTTAACATCAAAGGGCTTCAGCATAAAGTATGATGCCCCTGCATTCATTACCTGATTCTCTATGAAGCTGTTCTCATAAGAGCTTGTTACTATATAACGGGGTTTCTTATCAAGCTTCTCAGACCTTCGTATAAGCTCTATGGCATCTATCCCGGGCATTACAGCATCTACGATGACTACATCGGGAAGCTCGTTCTTTACCGCGTCAAATATCACCATGCCGTCTTTCTGGCGTGTTATTACAAAAAATCCCGAATTTCTCAGGTTTGCGGCACAGAATACTCCGTACTGAGCAGAATCATCACCTATAAGTATCTTGATCTTGTTGTTCATTATGTTTCCTCCGTAGCTGAAAAATGTTCTTGACTTTTCCCGGGCAGTCAGCTTTTGTTTGCATAATTATCTTAACACAATTAAACTTAAAATGCAATAGCTTTTTATTAAAATCGCCATAAAAATTTCGATAGAATTAGACAGTATGCACTATAAATCAACATAAAATATTGCTATTCTGAATATTTACCCTCTTTTCCGACGCCATTCTGCAAATGCCGTATCTTAACGATATCATTCGCTGTTTCACTATATTATCCAAGCTAAAATTACATCATCAGTCACCTGATGACAAATCCCGACATAGCCCCAACAGAATATGACCGGTACGTATATAGAGTATTTATGAACACTACTGGAGGAAACCTTTCTGAAGAAAGGTTATCCTCCAGACCTCCTTCCAAAGACTTCTATTTCTATTTGGCAGGGGCAGCTATACTTTTATAGTACAGCAAAAGGCAGACATTCTCTGTTCTTTGAGAGAATATCTGCCCCTGCCAAATAGAGTTAAAAGTTTTGGGAAGGGAGTTTGAGGGATAACCCTTTTTCAAAAGGGTTTCCCTCAATAATGATCACAAACGTTCTATATACGTACCGGCCATAGGCGTGTTTGGGCTTTTGGGTGGGTTTACTTTTGGTTTGAGATATGGTATAATATAAGGGACATAATATTTAGTGAAAGGCATGGAAAGAAATGGAAAGTACAGAAAAAAAGGATATATTTGACCGAATAATGGGCTGGGGTTTTCTGAAGACCTTTGAACCTTTTTATAAAAAGAACAAGGAGGTACTTTTGTACCTGTTTTTCGGTGTGATGACAACAGTAGTCAGCTTTATCACGGCGGGTATAGCGAAGCTTCTGCTTGAAAAACTCGGGGCAGGACAAAGCACTGTGATAAACGTAAGCACGGTGTTTTCTTGGATATGTTCAGTGACCTTTGCGTACATCACAAACAGGATATGGGTGTTTGAATCTACCGCACACGGGACTTCGGCTATACTGAAGGAGGGCGCATCATTCTACGGCGGAAGATTGTTCACTATGTTCGTTGAGATGCTTATAATGAACATCGGCGTAAAGCGGTTAGGTGCAAACTACTGGATCACGAAAATAATTGCAAATGTTATAATCATAATCCTCAACTATGTGATCAGTAAATTGTTTGTATTCAAAAAACAGGAATAGCCAATTACCGCTATAATCGGGATAAACATATTTATATACGATATCAGAAAAGACCATGAGCAAATAAGCCCATGGTCTTGTGGTTTTATATACCGTAATTATCTCTTATCTCACGGGGGATCTTTCTGTCCCTGAAATAATACTCCCTGTCATGTTCGCCTATCTCCCTCTGCACTCTGCAGGGTGTACCCAGTGCAAGTACATTCGGGGGAATATCCTTTGTAACGACACTGCCTGCACCTATAACGGTGTTATCGCCTATGGTGACGCCCGGCAATATAAGCACTCCGGCGCCTATCCAGCAGTTTCTGCCGATGTGTACAGGCATATTGTACTGATACTGCTTTATACGAAGTTCGGGTACTATGGGGTGACCTGCTGTAGCTACGGTGACGTGGGGTCCGAACATGGTATGGTCACCAACATAGATATGTGTATCATCAACCAGGGTCAGTCCGAAATTAGCGTAGATATAGCTACCGAAGTGACAGTGCGCTCCGCCGAAATTTGAGTGGAATGGCGGTTCGATATAGCAGCCCTCCCCTATCTCAGCGAACATCTCTTTCAGCAGTGCGGTGCGTTTTTCACTTTCAGTGGGTCTTGTGTTATTGAAATCGTAAAGGCGGTCAAGACATTTTGTCTGCCAACCGATTATCTCCTTGTCATCGGGAAGATAAAGCTCGCCCGTATGCATCTTGTCAATTTCACCCATAGCCGTTACCTCCTTATACTGATATACTATATTATAACTCATCTGAGCTTATTTTTCAACATACTATTATTCAGCTGTTGAAAAATAAGCCCTACAGCCAGAAAAATATGTGAGAAAAAAGTGTCAGAAAGGCGAGTTTATCGTAAAAAGCCTTGATTTTAGTACAGTGATATGCTATAATATGTTATCAGATAAGAAATGCTATAATATGTTATCAGATAAATAGTATGAGCAAAGGAGAACATCAGATGTCAAAACGGTTTATAGCGGCTCTGCTTGCGCTGTCGATGTGCGCAGGATTTGCAGGCTGTGGAAGTGTCAGCAAAGGCAGCAAAGAAGCTGTCAATGGCAAAACTTCAAATACCGCAAGTAATAACGATACGACTAATGAGGGAAAAATAACAATACTCAACAATTTGAAATCTGAAAACATTCTTTATCATGATATTTCAGTCCAAGATTCCGACAAGCCCACAATAGAAGAGGCACTCATGTTTGCCGAGCTTGCTTTGGAACAATATAATGCAGCACAGTCGGGCGATGCTGAAAAATATAAGCAGACATTAAATTTTGAAAAAGTCCTTGACTCGATGGCGGATTCTTTATGTATAAGTATTTTCGTAGATAACAGCAATAAAGATATCAAGAGTGGTATCGCGTCCTTATGGGGGCTTATGCTGATGGCATCAGCTGATGAAGATAAGATAATGGATATCGAAAAAGCCAGAAGATCTTCTGCTAAGGATTTTGATAAGTTGATAAAGCAGCTCAACGAGGACTTTGATCCCAATGCACTTGAAATGTCACTCTGGACAAAAAGAGATTCTCTGTACCCTCTGGGTAATATCGATGATAAGACCATTGTTCGGATCTTTCTGTATGAATTTCAACGCGATGAAAATGCTCTGGAAGTCTATTTCAATATGGACGTGATCAATGATGAGTACATAACTTCACTGAAAAATATCGATGCGTGGTGTATAGACGGTGATATAGGTTTATTAATCAATGATGCAGAGCGTAAGATCAATAAATTTGCAGGCATGACAGCCGAAGAGATAGATCAGCGCCTAATGTATGAAGAAAATACATTAACAGCCCAAATGATATACGATTTTGTAGATGATTATTTCGCTCAAAAATCATCGGTGGGCGAAGATCTAAAGGAAGTCCTTGAAACAGACTTCCCTATGTGTTCTTCATCGGCAGGACTTGATCTCAGAGAAAATGAACCCGAAGCTGATGGCGATAATTATATATACAGTTTTTTGACCGTAACAGCTGAATACAACGGCACAGTATCTTTCGGTCCTTTAGACGAAGAAAAGGGTATGCCCGAATACGTGATATACACCGCAAAAGACGGGACAGCAACTAAATATCCCGATAACAGCGATGATTAAATATTTGTTCAGGAGGAATAAATTATGAGTAAGAAGATAATAGCCGCTATGATGGCGATAGTTATGTGTGCAGGTATTGCATCCTGCAGTAAGTCATCAGGCGGAGATGACAGCAAGTCAGCATCATCTGCGGCTGAAAAGTCGGAGGAGAAAAAGACAGATGTCACCACAGACGATGATACCACCGCTGAAAACGATACTGCGGACAGCACCGATGATTCATCAAAGGATGAAGTGCTTGTTTCCGATGAAAACACACTCAAGACTAATCACCTTACAATGAAGCTTATTGAACCGAATATCATATATATAGATGAGAACAATCTTGAATCCGAGCCTACAGAAGATGAGGTAAAGGCTGCCATCGATGCTATATTTGCACAGTATAAGGCTGCTGAGGACAAGGATGAGCAGGCTTTCATTGATTCTTTCAATTTCGGTATCCTCGTTGACCCCATAGCTACACTTAGCGAAGCTATGTTTGAGTACGACAATGAGAAGTCCGATGAAGAATTTAGGCAGTATCTTACAAGTACAAATCAGGGTACCAAATACGAAGTTATCGACGATGTTATAGGTCTGCTGGAAAAGATCGGTGATCCTGATATAAACAGTCAGCTTGCTGACGCTATGGATAAAAAGGACGGAACCAATCTGAAGGAACTCCTCAAAAAGCTGACAGACGGCGTAAAGCCCGGTGCAGAGGCTGTCAAGGAGAATCTTGATAATGAAACTATCTTCAACAGCAAGGAAGATATAAAGAAGATGGAAAACCTGGGTGATGATGCTACCTATGGTTTCTATCTGGAATACTGCGACAGGTACAACGATGAGCTGTATATGCGCATGACATTCTCGGTGCTGGCAGGAGATAAGGAGTACGACCTGGGCGGCGCAGAAACATGGTTCGTTGGTGATCAGCACGGTGTATTACTTACAAACGAGGCTTATGAGTATGAAATAGACGAAGAAATGATGAATATGAGCACAAAGCAGATATTTGAAGCTATGAAGACTCAGATGTCAGGAGAGTAATTATAAACAGGAGAAGAATATGAAAAGACAGGATTATCTCAGCTGGGACGAATACTTTATGGGTATAGCACATCTTTCCGCAAAAAGAAGCAAGGACCCGAGTACACAGGTAGGTGCCTGTATAGTATCAGAAGAAAACAAGATACTGTCTGTGGGATACAACGGTATGCCCACGGGCTGCAACGATGATGATATGCCTTGGGAGCGTGACGGAGATTTCCTTGAAACGAAGTACCCGTTTGTCTGCCATGCGGAGCTGAATGCGATACTCAACCGTTCTACAGGCAGTCTGAAAAATGCAAGGATATATGTATCTCTGTTCCCGTGTAACGAATGTGCAAAAGCGATAATCCAGAGCGGCATAAAGGAAGTAATTTACGGTGATGACAAATATGCCGATACAGACGGTGTAAGGGCATCGAAGAAGATGTTCAATATGGCTGGCGTAAAGCTGCGCAGATACGAGGATACAGGCAGGCTCGTGAGGATAGAACTGTAATAATTGTATATAAAACGGATGGTCATATGCTTCCGATGAAGTGCGGACGGTATGACCTCCGTTTTTGCGTTAGTTTACAAAAAGTTTACATTAATATCGGCAGTATCCCTTGACATACAGGGAGAAACTTGTTATAATATATAAGCATTCGTATTCTAAAGACAGTCGGCAGTAAGTAAGCCCGACCGAGGAAAAGAAAGCATCGTCAATAATGACTATGTATCTCTTTTGTCTTTGGATAAAAGGGATTTTTCTTTTAGATTACGCTTTGCGAGAAAACTGCAAAGAGGTGAATTTAAGAAATGCCAAGTGAGAAGACTTTACTTGCTAAGCAGGAAAAGGTCAAAGAGCTGACCGAGCTGATCAAGAACTCCGCAGCAGGCGTTCTGGTAAGCTACGAGGGTATCACCGTTGAGGAGGATACCAAGCTCAGAAAGGAAATGAGAGAGGCAGGCGTTAAGTACTTCGTTGAGAAGAACACAATGCTGAGATTTGCATTCAAGAACGCCGGTCTGGACGATATCACAAACGTACTCGAGGGTACTACTGCTATCGCTATTTCCGATGATGATCAGACTGCACCCGCAAGAATCCTCGGCAAGTTCGTTGAGGATACCAAGAACGAGAAGTTCAAGCTGAAAGCAGGTTATATCGGTAGTGAGGTATACGATGCAGCAGGTGTTACTGCTCTGTCCAAGATACCTTCCAAGGATACTCTGCTTGCTATGCTGGTCGGCTCCCTCCAGGGTCCGATGCAGAAGCTGGCTGCTACCCTTCAGGCTCTTGCCGACAAGGAAGGCGGCGACGCTGCATAATTTATGCAGCCTAAAGCTAAGGCGGACGGCTTAAAGCTCCGCACAACTAAAATATTTTATAAAGGAGATTTTAATCATGGCTTCTGAGAAGATTATGAATTTTGTAGAAGAGATCAAGACTATGTCTGTTCTTGAGCTGAAAGAGCTCGTTGACGCTATCCAGGAGGAATTCGGTGTAACTGCAGTTGTAGCAGCAGCAGGCCCCGCAGCAGGCGGTGCAGCAGCTGAGGCTGAGAAGACTGAGTTCGACGTTGTACTCGCTTCCTTCGGCGACAACAAGATGGCAGTAATCAAGGCTGTTAAGGAGATCACAGGTCTGGGCCTGAAGGAGGCTAAGGCTCTGGTTGAGGAAGCTCCTAAGGCTGTTAAGGAGGCTGCTCCTAAGGCTGAGGCTGAGGATATCAAGGCTAAGCTGGAAGCTGCTGGCGCAACTGTAGAGCTGAAGTAATTTCATCTTTTTGCTTACAAGACCCTCGTGTAAATCACGGGGGTCTTTTTGTGGTTATAGTATAGCGCATCACTTTATGCGACTGTATAACATGGTAAATAAAAAAGGATCGCCGATAAATCGACGATCCTTTTTACTATATAAGGACTGTATTAGTTCTTCTTCTTGGAAACTACTGCAACAGCGCCTGCGAGAGCAAGACCTGCCAGAGCAAGACCTGCGGTAGCACCTGTTGCCTGGTTTGTGTTGTCAGAAGCAGCAGCTGCGGAAGATGCAGTTGTAGTTGTGTTGTTGTTTACTGCAGCCTTGGAAGAAGCAGTTTCAGCAGCCTTGCTGGAAGACTCAGCAGCCTTGGACTCAGAAGAATTGCTGGAAGACTCATCAGCCTTGGACTCAGGCTGGCTCTCGGGAGCAGCTGCCTTCTCTTCACCGGTGATCTCGATGCCTGTTATGGAAGCATCCTTGCCCCACCAGAGCTGGCAAACTACCTGTGCAAAGTACTTCTCATCAGTAGGAGCACCCCAGTACTCTTCGCCCTTAGCGCCGAAATCAAATGTCAGTGTGTAAGCGCCGTCAGAACCCTCAGCAGTGATAGCCTTCTCTGCGCCTTC
This sequence comes from Ruminococcus albus 7 = DSM 20455, assembly GCF_000179635.2. Taxonomy (NCBI): domain Bacteria; kingdom Bacillati; phylum Bacillota; class Clostridia; order Eubacteriales; family Oscillospiraceae; genus Hominimerdicola; species Hominimerdicola alba. The sequence goes on from NC_014833.1 coordinate 69,395, forward strand.
ATTGCCCCAGGACCAATCAGTGTCATTCTGATCCCAGCCGCTCTTATTGCTGTTGAGCATCAGACCGCCGCCGAATCCGTCAGAATCATCAATGCTGAAAGAGATCTTAACTGCGGATACAGTAGCAGGATCATAAGGGCTTGCAGCCAGATCAACGTAGAGCTGATTGCCCTCCTTGACCTCAATATAGTCAAGACCTGTGTCGTTAGTGAAAGTGGTGTCTGCGAATGCAGGTATAGCCATTGTTGCTGCGATAGCCAGTGCAGACATTCCTGCAAAGATCTTAGAAATCTTCATATAGATTTACCTCCAATATTATTTTAAAATTTCGCTATATGCGGTATATCGCACATCTATGTACATATTTTAGTACAATGTCAAATAATTAACTAACCAATTATTGCGGTATAAAGCCTATTTTTGACCAATTATTGCGAATTATTACGAAATGTTATAAATTCGACTTAATTATAATTAAAATTAAGCTGATAAACTCAAAAAAATTAAGAAAGACCGCACAGTATCCTTTGATTTTTCGGTGTGTCAAAGAATACTTATCTCCGGTGCGGTCTTTTTAGATCAACAGAATATATCAGGAAAGCTTGGAGTATATTTTTCCGCCCATGAGCTCCTTGCCGTTAGCTGCAAAGAGTTCTGATACGGTAACTACCTGCCAGCCTTCGTCTTTCAGCCATGGTACTATTTCCTCCATAGCTTCTGCGGTCGCTGCATAATTCTCGTGGCAGAGAACTATAGCGCCGTTGAGTGAGCCGTTATCCTTTGCTTTTTTAATAGTATCAACTATTTTGTCAGAGGTAGCTTTGTTCCAGTCCTTGGTATCTACAGAACAGGATATAAGTGCTACATCATTGAGGGTCCTGGTTGTATCTCCGCCGCCGTCAAGATATGGCAGTCGCATCAATGCAGAAGGTTCTTCACCGATTATACCTTTGAGCTTTTCGCGGCATTTTTCGTATTCATCACGGATCTCTGCGGGCTTCAGCTTGGAGAGGTATGGATGTGTCATGGTATGGTTAGCTGTTTCCATGCCTTTCTCGTGAGCGTACTTAACCTGCTCCTCGGTCTTTATCTGACTTCCTATATAGAAGAAGGTAGCGTGGAAGCCGTTATCTGCCATAGTATCAATGATACGGTATGCAGGGTCACCTTTCTTGGCGGCGCTGGCACCGTCATCAAAGGCGATAGCGACCATAGGTTTATCCTTATCTATCCAGGATATATCCGCTGTATTGCTGACCGCTACGGGATCGCTGAATGTGTATTCAGCCTCCTCCTTTTTATCATCAGCTGTTTTTGCAGGCTCGCTGCCGTCACCTGTTGCAGATGCATTGTCAATATAGAAATCTGTAAGGCTGTCGGGTGATTCAACATACAGTACAAGCTTGGTAGCATCATCGGGGATAGTATAATCACCCTCAAGAGTGATCCATTCACCGTCGGGAGCGGTCTGCTGAGCAATCTGGTCATAGTGATCGCCGTCAGCGGCTGTATACTGCATAGTGAATTTCAGGGTAGCTTCCTTGCCGCTTTTCTGCATAGCATCGGTCTTGAATGAATAGGTACTGCCCTGCTTGAAGGTACCGCTGTCCAGCTCTATTGAAGCACCGTTCCAGTTATCCGTTCTGCCGCTTACGAACAGTGAGCCGCTTCCCTCGGAAGCCTCATCGGTGTTCTGTGCAACGGCGGCAGAGCCTCTGCTTGTCCAGCCGCACTCGTCCGATTCAAAATCAGCCGTGAAAAGACCTGCACCATTAGTGCTCTGTGGTTCGGGTTCTTTTTCATCGCTGCTCTTTTTGACTTCGGGTGCGGGGTCTGCGGAGTAATTTCCGTCCACGGTCAGTTCATTTTCGTATATTGTAGCCTGTCCGTTAGACTGATATCCTTCGATATTCAGTGCGACTTCGTACATATTACCGAGAGTGAGCCCTACCTGCTCCCATGCATCAAAGTGCTTGGATATGGATATGGTACCTTCGATCTTAGTGCCGTCGCCTGTGGGCTTATCCTGTCTTACGCTCCAGTACTGGTCAAATGTCTTGGTGCCGTCGATTGAGGGCTGTTCGTATCTTGTGGTCTTGTAGATATCGTACGTGCCGCCGTCAACGGTGACTGTGCCCAGGGATTCAGCAGCTCCGGGCGGCCTCCAGGAACCCCATGATTCTACGATGTAAAACTCTACCAGCGGATCTATTGTCCAGCCGTAAACGCACATATACGAATTTCCGTCGGGCTGATAGTCAACACCGTATTTTACAGAGATGTTACCAAGTTCCTTGTAGGTCTTCGTGCAGTCGAATTTCTTTCCTCTGCGGAACAGTGCATTGTTGATGTTGGACCACTTACATGAGAACGTACCGCCCTCGTTAATGGTCATTTCGGTGTCGCCCTTGTCTTTCCAGAGTTCGTAGTCGTAGCCATCGGAAGTGCCGCGGGCATTTTTGGTAAATACCTGTCCGTTCTTTGAGTCTTTGTTACTGTCAGCCTTAGCGCTGTCAGCGGACTTTTTGGATGAACTGTCCTTATCCGAAGAATTTCCGCAGCTGCCAAGCACACCTGCAAGACATATCACAGCAGCAACTCCCGCCATGACTCTCATCTTGAAATTATTCCTCATTCGGTTTATGACCTCTCTTTCCCGCACAGTTTTCAGCTGCTGTCTTTATTATAATAGTATTATCCTATGCATGATAAATGGTTAGCTGTTAAGAGTGATACTATAAATATACCGTGTATAATACCGCAGTCTGAGTGTGCGAATTTTATCATTCTATATTTTAGCACTTTTTATATTATTTTTCAAGTCAAAAATTGTTATTTGCTGTTAAATCAGAGATATTTTTTGTATCATTTGTTTATGCGAAGATTAATGACAATTAATATTATCGTTAATGTGCATATATAATAACTTTGAGAATAATTGCCGTATATGTCTGAAATGCAGATATATCGGGAAAAATCAGAGATGACACACTTAGGCGCTCGTTTTGCACGACCATTCTGATGATTATTTAAAGACTATTTAAGAATTTCCATGATATACTGGGTCATAGAAAAAGGGACAACAGGCCGCGGAAAGGAGAAACAACTATGAACAAGATACTTGAAGTAAAGGATCTTTGCAAAAGCTATGAGGTAAACAAAAGAAAGACAAATGTGCTGAACGGACTTGACCTGACGATAAACGAGGGTGAAATGGTGGCAGTAATGGGGCCTTCGGGTTCGGGAAAATCCACACTGCTGTATACTGTGTCGGGCATGGATAAGATGACAGGCGGCTCGGTAAAGTTTTGCGGAAGGGATATGGCTAAGCTCAGTGAAGGGGAGTTGGCTGAGATGAGGCTGGACGATATGGGATTTATATTCCAGCAGATGTACATGATGAAGAATCTTTCGGTGCTTGATAATATCATCCTGCCAGCTGTGAAGTCAAAGAGGACTAACGAATCCAGAAAGGAAACTATCCGCCGCGGACAGGACCTTATGCGCAAGCTGGGCATAATCGATACGGCGAACAACGATATCAACGAGGTATCGGGCGGTCAGCTGCAGAGAGCCTGTATATGCCGCAGTATGATAAATTCACCTAAGATGATATTTGCCGATGAGCCTACAGGCGCTCTCAACCGTACCTCATCAGAGGAGGTAATGGATGAGCTTACAAAGCTCAATGAGGAGGGTACAACAGTTATGCTTGTCACCCATGATGCAAAGGTGGCAGCCAAGTGCAGCCGAGTATTGTACATAGTTGACGGCAACATCAAGGGCGAATATGACCCCGACAAAACTCTCCCGGTGCATGAGCGTGAGAAGTCGCTGAACTCATGGCTTATCGACATGGGCTGGTGACGGCATAGAAAAGAGATACCGGATGCTTTGAATGTTCGGTCTTAATAAGTGGATACAACAATGCCCCGGAGCACTTTGAAAATGCTTCGGGGCAAAACTTATTTGTGGTGTCTGTCCGAAACGGCAGATTTTTGTGTGCAGTATCAGGCTCGAGGATGAGGCTTTTGCTTTGTGCAATATTACTTTCATTTGTTGAATAATGGTCAGTGTTTTGGTAAAAGTGGAGAATCACTACATAACCTATTGACATACTAGGGATTATTGTGATATACTGTGAACACAGAAGCGGTAAAATCCGTATTTCGTATCACAAAAAAACGAAAGGATGATAGATAATGGCAAATATCTACAAAAACATTGGTGAACTTATCGGCAAAACACCCCTGCTGGAAGCAGCAAGATTTTCCGAGGCTGTAGGCGCAGAGGGAAAGATACTCGCTAAGCTGGAATATTTCAATCCTGCAGGAAGCGTAAAGGACAGAGTGGCGCTGAATCTTATCGAGGATGCTGAGAAGAACGGCGTACTGAAGGCAGGTTCTACCATAATCGAGCCTACATCAGGCAACACAGGCATCGGTCTGGCAGCTGTGGGCGTTTCAAAGGGCTATAAGGTAATACTCACCATGCCCGAGACCATGAGTATCGAAAGAAGGAACCTGCTGAAAGCATACGGTGCTGAGATAGTTCTCACTGAGGGCGCTAAGGGCATGACAGGTGCTATCAAGAAGGCTGACGAACTCAATGCAGAGATCGAGAACTCTGTTATACTGGGACAGTTCGTTAACCCTGCAAACCCTGCTGTTCATCTGGCAACTACAGGTCCTGAGATCTGGGATGATACAGACGGCAAGGTGGATATATTCATAGCAGGTATAGGTACAGGCGGTACTGTAACAGGTGTTGGTCAGTATCTCAAGTCAAAGAATCCCGATGTTAAGATCATAGCAGTTGAACCTGCTTCTTCCCCTGTACTTTCTCAGGGCAAGTCGGGTCCTCACAAGATACAGGGTATAGGCGCAGGCTTTGTTCCCGATGTACTGGATACAAATGTATATGACGAAGTATTCGCAGTTGAGAACAGTGATGCATTTGCAACAGGCAACCGCTTTGCAAAGACCGAGGGCGTACTTGTAGGTATATCTTCGGGTGCGGCTCTCTATGCTGCTGCTGAGATCTCCAAGCGTCCCGAGAACAAGGGCAAGACCATTGTGGCTCTGCTCCCCGATACAGGTGAGAGATATCTCTCTACTGCACTGTTTGACTAAATCAGGCATCAGACTTATATAATAGAAATAAAAAGGATAGCTGTACTTCCACAGGTACAGCTATCCTTTGTTTTTATGCATAGCAACTGCCTCATTCGGGCAGTGCTGCGAATTTTTCTTCATCGTCGGGGCGTATTATCAGCTCGGGTGTGATGATGAAACAGGGCTGACCTTCATGCAGGAAGGTGCCGCTGATAAATCGCGGATTGACTTCATTGTTCACATCCGGCGGAGGCTGGATATCATCGTTTTCCGTTTCCACGAATCCTGTGATATTATCACAGAGCAGACCCAGACTCTTTTTTGTATCACATATTATTATGCATTCGCGGTCTGTAGTGACGCGGTCAGGATAACCGAATCGTTTTCTCAGGTCTATGACAGTTACGGTCTTGCCCTCATTTACGATAGTACCGTCAACATAATCAGGCAGATCGGGGACTTTGCAGGCATTCTGTGCAGGCACAATCAGACGAACATCTGAAAAGCCCATTGCAAATGTTCTGCCGTCAACAGTAAAGATCAGATATTTATTCTGGCTTTCCTCCAATATTCACACCTCCCGATGGGATCATTGTATTTTTGCTATTACATGGGCTGCTATCTCGTCCAGCGGAAGACTTATATTAGCAGCACCGTTTTCCGCAGCCACCCTGGGCATACCGTATACTACCGCAGTCTTTTCGGATTCTGCTATGTTGTATGCACCGAGCTTTCGCATATCCAGCATACCCTTGGCACCGTCACAGCCCATACCTGTCAGTATGATGCCTATGGCGTTTTCTTTTGCCGCATAGGCTGCCGATGAGAAAAGCACATCCACAGAGGGACAGTGGCCGTTGACCTTTACGCCTTCCTCGCTTGTGATAAAATAGCCCTTTCTGTCGCGGAACAGTCGCAGATGTCTGCCACCTTCAGCTATCACCACCATGCCGCGTGTGAGGTATGTTCCCGAAACTGCCTCGCTTACATCCAGCGGAAGTGAAGCGTTCAGCTGGGCGGCATAGATCTTGGTATAGCCTACGGGCATATGCAGAACGCATACTATCGGCGGGCTGTTGGAAGGCAGATCTTTAAGCAGCTCGGGTAAAGCGTTGGTGCTGCCTGTTGAACCGCCTATAACTATCACTTGATCTTCGTTTGTCTTCTGGGGACTGAGACGCATCCTTACAGCACTGGTACAGCTTTTTATACTCTGGCTGACCCTTTGCAGGAATTTTTCATCTGCACCTGCATCTATCTGATGCTGTACTACATCTATGGCACCTGCAGTAAAAAGTGAAGAACGCGGACCTTTATTTGCGGTAACTGCGATTATCGGTATGGAGTATCTTGGACAAAGATCTGAAATGAAGGCAGCGGCATCGGATGCTTCGCCTCCGTCAATATCCAGTACTATAGCAGAGGGTTTACTCTGAGCTATCATAGCCTTGGCGTTCTTGCGCATACCGGTAGCGATGATAGTGCCTGCAGGCAGAAGTACTGCGAGCCTGGCTGAGAGCAGCTCGCATATCATTATATTATCTGAAATGATGTATATAGTCATACGCTGCTCACCTCCGTTATCTTGCGGTAGATAGCAGGCTTCTGTTTTACATAGGGGATGTCATCGGGTGCTGATTCTGCGTGCCCTATGTAGAGATATCCTCCGTCCTCGGTGGCATCGTAGAAGCGTTTGCATAGCTGTGACTTTGTTTCATCGTCAAAATATATCATAACGTTGCGGCAGAGGATAAGGTCAAACTTTTTTTTGAAGTTGATCTCCTCCATCAGGTTGTGATATTTGTATACGACGTTCCTGCGTATACATTCCTTGACCTGATAAAGACTGTGTGATGTCTTGTCAAAGTACTTTGTACGCCATTCTTCGGGAAGGGCTTCAATAGCTTTTTCGGTGTATATCCCCCTTGCAGCCTGCCTTAATGCGTTGAATGAAATGTCGGTCGCGAGTATCTTCAGATCCCAGTTTGAACGTTCGGGACCGAAATACTCGTCAAGGCACATGGCAAGATTGTAAGGCTCGTTGCCATAGGAACAGCCTGCTGACCATATCCTGAGATCGTGATCCTTTATAGTCTTTTCTGCTTCGGGGAGGAATACCTCGCGCAGATGATCGAAATGATCGGATTCACGCATGAAATAGGTGTGGTTGGTAGTAAGCTTGTTTATCAGGTTTGCGACTTCCCTGCCTGAGGTATCATCAAACACGGTCTCAAGATATTCGCTGAAGCTGCTGAAACCGCAGTCTGCGATGTGATTGGCAAGGCGCGATTGTACAAGGAACTGCTTTCCTTCGAGGTCAATGCCGTAGCCTGATTTGACGAAATGTACAAGTCTTGCAAAATCATATTCGTTTATACCTGAATCGACGTATACTGACACAGCAGCAGACCTCCTTCCATGTGGAAAACGCGGTGTTCTATACAGTTGATTATACCATATTTTTCTGATATTTTCAAGAGGTTTTGTGTTTTTGGTACAATTGTTATAATCTGTGTGTTGTGATATCGGTGCGCTCGATAGAATGCCGATCTATGGTATGCATGAAAAATCAGTTCTATTTTAAAAGATTTTATATACATCAGACAATGGCGGAGGTGTGATGAGATATCTTGATTGTGCATAGTGATAAAGTGAACGTAAAATTATATAATGTCATTGACAAATTATTTAAACGGTGCTATACTATAATCATCAGGAAAGGGGTGAGATGATGAATAAGAGCGTGTATAGTCTGGTGCTGGCGGATGAAGTGGTAGAAGCTATCGACCGTATGGCATATTCGATGAATACCAGCAGATCAAATCTGATAAACCAGATACTGGCAGAACGTGTAAGTCTTATGACTCCCGAGATGCGTATGAGGAAAATTTTCAGCGAGATCGAACAGCTTATGGATCAGCGCTTTATGTTTATCGATCAGCCCTCGGATCATATGGTAGCCATAAAAAGTCCTGTGCGGTACAAGTACCGTCCCACACTGAGGTACAGCCTTGAACTCAGCAGAGATATGCAGGGCAAGGTGGGACGGCTGAAGGTCTCTTTCAGGACAAAGAGCGAACAGCTGACAGCCGCGGCAGATGATTTCTTCAGGGTGTGGAAGCGTGCTGAGGACAAATATCTTGCAAAGGTATTCCCCGAGGGGGTACCTGCACAGGCTGAAAACGGCAGGTATACAAGAGATCTGTATTCGCCCATAGCCGAGCGTCTTTCAGATGAAGAGATAGCAGGTGCGGTGGCAGGGTATATAAGACTCATGGACGGCTGTATACAGACCTATTTTGACGGGCTTACCGAGGGGCGAGATCGCTCGGCTGAGATAGGCGCGGAATATGGGGCTTATGTGAAGACGGTCACGGCGGTGATATAGGACGGTGGAACATAAGAAAGAAGAATTAAAGAGAGGAGACCAACAATGAGTGTTAAAAAGAAAATCTACTATGCACTTTGCTTTGGCTGTTTTATTTGTGGTATAATTTTATGTTATTTTTCTAAGATCAATGGTAAAGAGATGCAAAATAGACTTATAATGGCTACCATTTTTGTCACGACATCATATTTTATGTTTCCTTTTATAAGTAATGAAAAAAAGGATAGAATTCTTATTTCATTCTGTATAAATGTGTCAGTATTTTTGTTTTCTTTAGCTGTTGGAATTAAATCACTTACTTACTTGTTTAATAATGATACATCAAATTGGATTATTGATCTTTTTGCTGCATTAGGAATTTTGTTGATGGCATCTGATTTGGCATATATTATAATATCTTTTATTGCTTCGTTCTATTCTATTGTTTCAGGTGTAATAGGAAAGATCGTACAATCCAATGTTAAAGGAAAATATATGACATTAAAAAAAGTAATTACAGCTTCTACTGCTTTACTCGCAACAGTAACAACATCGTTGGCTGGTTTTTTCGCATTAATAAAATCAGCAAAGAGTATTATGTAAATCAAGTTTTTATATAAAGGAGGACAAACAATGAATATGCAGAAATTTACCGAGAAATCGGTGCAGGCTGTACAGGATGCGCAGAATATCGCGGCAAGGCAGTCAAATCAGGCGATAGGACAGGAACATCTGCTGAGCGCACTGTGCCTTGATGATAACGGTCTGATACCCCAGCTTCTCACACAGATGAGCACGGATATCAACGCTTTCCGCGGCGCACTGGACAGGGCTGTTGATAAGATACCGAAAGTCACCGTGGGCGGACGCGCACAGGGTCAGATATATATTTCCAGCGAACTTGACCGCGCACTTGCCGAGGCAGAAGCACAGGCAAAGCAGATGGGCGATGAGTTCGTATCCGTTGAGCATATATTCTTAGGTATAATGGAATGTGCAAACAGCGAAGTCGCAGAGGTACTGCGTACCTTCGGCATAAACAAGACAGGTTTCCTTGCGGCGCTGAAACAGGTGAGAGGAAGCGCAAAGGTCACAAGCCAGAACCCCGAGGAGACTTATGATGTACTGAAAAAGTACGGTCAGGAGCTGGTAGGTCTTGCAAGACAGAACAAGCTCGACCCCGTTATCGGCAGAGATTCCGAGATAAGAAACGTTATCCGCATACTCTCCCGTAAGACAAAGAACAACCCTGTGCTGATAGGCGAACCCGGCGTAGGTAAAACAGCCGTTGCCGAGGGTCTTGCACAGCGTATCGTCAGCGGTGATGTGCCCGACAGCCTGAAAGACAGACAGATATTCTCGCTTGATATGGGCTCGCTGATAGCAGGTGCAAAGTTCCGCGGCGAGTTTGAAGAGAGATTCAAAGCCGTTGTAAGCGAAATAAAGAAATCCGAGGGCAAGATAATACTGTTCATCGATGAACTTCACACCATCGTGGGCGCAGGAAAGTCCGACGGCGCTATGGATGCAGGAAATCTGCTGAAGCCTATGCTGGCAAGGGGCGAACTGCACTGCATCGGTGCCACCACCCTCAACGAGTACAGACAGTACATCGAAAAGGATAAAGCCCTTGAAAGACGTTTCCAGCCCGTTATGGTAGATGAACCCAGCGTTGAGGATACAATATCCATACTCCGCGGCATAAAGGAGAGATATGAGGTATTCCACGGCGTTAAGATACAGGATCAGGCGCTGATAACAGCGGCTGTGCTTTCCGACAGATACCTGACAGACAGATTCCTGCCCGATAAGGCTATCGACCTTGTGGACGAAGCCTGCGCACTTATCCGCACAGAGATGGACTCCATGCCCACCGAACTGGATGACCTGAGAAGAAAGATACTCCAGCACGAGATCGAGGAAACTGTGCTTAAAAAGGAAAGCGACAAGCTTGCCGAGGAACATCTGGCAGAAGTTCAGAAAGAACTTGCCGATATGAGAGCGCAGTACGACGAGATGCGTGCTAAGTGGGAAAACGAAAAGAACGCTATCTCCAAGGTGCAGAAGATACGCGAGGAGATAGATGCTGTAAACGGCGAGATAAAGCAGGCAGAGCGCGACTATGACCTCTCAAAGCTGGCAGAACTGAAATACGGCAAGCTGGAAAATCTGCAAAAGGAACTGGCAGAGGAAGAAAAGAAAGCAGAGCAGTCCTCAAAGAGCAATACCCTGCTTAGAGATAAAGTCACCGATGACGAGATAGCGCGTATTATATGCCGCTGGACAGGCATACCCGTTGCAAAGCTTATGGAGGGCGAGCGCGACAAGCTGTTAAGGCTTGAAAGCATACTCCATGAAAGAGTTATCGGACAGAACGAAGCTGTTGAAAAAGTCAGCGAAGCTATACTCCGTTCAAGGGCAGGTATCGCAAATCCCAACACACCTATCGGTTCGTTCCTGTTCTTAGGACCTACGGGTGTGGGCAAGACCGAACTTGCAAAGACCCTTGCACAGGCACTGTTCGATGACGAGAACAATATCGTCCGTATAGATATGTCGGAGTATATGGAGAAATTCAGCGTAACAAGGCTGATAGGAGCGCCTCCCGGATACGTGGGATATGAAGAAGGCGGTCAGCTGACTGAGGCTGTACGCAGAAAGCCTTACTCCGTTGTACTGCTGGACGAAGTCGAGAAAGCTCACCCCGATGTGTTCAATATACTCCTGCAGGTGCTCGATGACGGCAGAGTTACCGATTCACAGGGCAGAACGGTAGATTTCAAGAACACCGTTATCATACTGACCTCAAACCTGGGCTCACATTTCATACTTGAGGGCATCGACGAGGAAACAGGAGATATCAGCGAGGAAGCAAGGGACAATGTCAACGACCTGCTGAAAACTCATTTCCGTCCCGAATTCCTGAACCGTCTTGACGAGATAGTAATGTACAAACCTCTGCTGAAGAGCGAGATATACAGCATCTGCGGACTGATGCTGAAGAGCCTTGAAAAACGTCTTGCTGAAAAGCGCCTGAAAATGGAGCTTACCGAATCTGCAAAAGCGGCGATAGTCGATCAGGGCTACAATATGGCATTCGGCGCAAGACCCCTGAGAAGATTTATCCAGAGCCATGTGGAAACTCTGCTGGCAAAGGCAATAATCAGGGACGACCCTGCCGCTGACAGCCTGATGAAAGTCGATTATGACGGAAATGATTTCTCCGTTGAAACGATAGCACCCGAGATAAAAGAATAAGTTATTTATACTGAGGACAGCCGCAAAAGACTGTCCTCATTTTTTGCGCGATATGTTACTGCCTATTGACATTAGGTGCGATACTGTGCTATACTGGTTTTTGTCATGAATATGTTTTTTAGGAGCGTGTTATAGATGAAAATTAAACTTTTTGCCGCCTGTGCTGCAGTGACTATTGCGATATCGGGCTGCGGTAATGTCATCGGGAAGAACAATTCTGTAGTTCCTCCTGCACCAAAGAATACAGAAGCAGTTACCACCCCTGAGGAGGATTCGGCGGATACATCTGAGGTGCCTGTGGATTCTTCGTCACCCGAAACGACCACCACAAAAGCCGATAAAAAAGCCACAACGACAAAAGCTCCGAAAACTACCACTTCTGCTGTTACCACCACGGCAGCCCCGGAGGTCGGCAGCTATGAGTATTTTAACGGCTGTATACTCGCCAATTCGGGAACTCCGCAGGTGCGTGCCATGGAGGAGTATTACTACAGCAGTGAAAACGGAAGATATCTGGCGGACTGCGTTGATGTTTTCGCTGACAGCGCAGGAAATGATATAAACACCTACCTGATGATGATACCCACCTCACAGGAATTCTATACCCCCGATGACCTCCGCAGCAGCTATCCCGATCAGAAGACCTGTGCGGATGATGTGTATTCCATGATGACCTCGGGCAAGGGTGTGGCTGTTAATTCCATACTGGAGGAGCATAAATCGGAATACCTGTATTCCCGTACAGACTACCACTGGCAGCCGCTGGCGGCGTACTATGCCTCAAAGGTGTTCGCTGAAAAGGCAGGGGTGGATTTTGCAGATCTCAGCAGCTATGAAAAGGTTGAGCGCGAGGGTTATCTCGGTGCATTCTATACGGTGAACGGTATATATCCGCTGGAGGAGTACCCCGATACATTCACCTACTACAAGCCTGCAAACCTTGATGCGCTGACGGTGCTTTTCCACGATACATATTTCGGTGAGGGTGTGCCGAGTTCGCTGTTTTTTGAGAATAACGACATCTCCGCAAGCTACACCGTATTTGTTGGTACTGATGATACTATACTCGAAGTCGATACCGATACCGACAATGACAGAGTGCTGGTCATATTCAAGGACAGCTACGGCAACGCACTGGTGCCATTCCTGACCTCGTCATTCTCAAAGATATACCTTTGTGATAACAGGTTCTTCAATATCAACTCTGTTGATTTTGTAAAAGAAGTCGGTGCAACGGATGTGCTTTTTGCCCTGGGCGCGGCATCATCAGGCAGCTACGATAAGATATCTCTTATCGAATCAAATATGGCACAGTCGTAAGGCTGGTACTTATACAGAAGTTTTATGCTATCTATTGGGGAAAACCCTTTGGTTTCCGAAAACTTCTATTTCTTCTGGGCAGGGGGTAGCTATGTTTGCAAACATGGCTACCCCCTGCCTTTTTCTGTCTTTATAAAAAAATCTACCCCGCCCCAAAGAGTTAAAAGTCTACAAAGGCAAAGCCTTTACAGACGGATTCGTGGGATAACTTTTCTTCAGAAAAGTTTCCCCCGATAAATAATATAAACTTCCGTATGGGTACCCGCCTGACGGTGGTGCACAAAAAGGGGCTGTTGCAGCCCCTTTAATCATACTATCATCAGTTCTCTTTTCTCGTTGTTTTTACGCTTTTGGCAAATTCATAAAACCAACTATCTGCGCTTTCAAGCTCCTCATCGGATATACTCTCCTTACCGTTGCATGGCGCAACAACAAATGAAAAAATAGTATCCACAAAATTTTCATCCAAACAGTGAACTTGTATTCTTGAATAGCTTCCTCTAGTCTTATCATCAATACCATCTGCAGTGTTATCTCTGAATATAATAACTGCTCTATTACCGTCTTTTTTAACAGAATAAGTAAGTAGTTCAGGCGCTTTCTGGTCTAATGGATTATTTTCTTTTACTATTTCTTCACTATATTTTCTAAGATTATCGTCTGTGTATTCTTTTAGGTCAAGCTCTGCCACAATAGTATTTATAAATCTGTTTTTGTGTATTGCATATTTCTGACCATTATCCTCATATACGTAAGCAAAACAATTGAAAATGTCGCCCATATACGCTGGAAGTTCGTAGTGTATATCAAAACTGTGATCACTCCCAGGATACATATATTTATCTGGGAAACTGAAATTATCATCGGGTTTCGGAAAGTCATCCAATGAATTGATAGTATATCCCGCCGCCATAATTAAATATTCGTCATCAAAGTTGATATGCGAAACTGTTTTTGTTTTAGGATCTATACTGACCTCGTAAGAATATCCAAAACTGCTATAAGCACCATCCTTGAAATAGCTGTATGGTTGACTCATAGAAGCATCTTCACCTGTTTTTTGGGGAACAACGTAGGTATCCGTTACCATATCCCTCAAGTATACAAGTTTTTCTGCTTCTTCGATATCAGGTTCACCCCAAAGCCTGCGAATCTCTTCTATTGGCATACCTGCTTTCACACCCTTGGGAAATACCACATTTTTTGTGTTACACAATACCATAACATTACAATCCGATAAAAACTGCTTCTCTTCTTCCGTTGTTACATTGAAGTAAAAGCTTGTTTTAACACCATCAATGGTAACATTGTAAATACTTGGTTCTGCTATGATCGTTGTGGGATCTTGACCTTGGCTTATTCCAGCCAGCTGATTCTCATCCAGTTCCACACCATCCATATCAAACAGCTCCTTAGCCGTCATGGGAAGCCTTATCACCTTTTCACCCACCTGAAATACATCAGTATACATTTCCGCATTCAGTACTTCATCAGCTATCTTTGTCTCAGAATCGATTTCATTCTCCGCGGTAGTGTCATTATTTTGATTTTCTTCATTTCCACTTTTTTCGACTTCTGTTGTATCATTAGTAATTTTACTGGACTGTGTAACGATTTTACTTTCGTTATCTGCATTTCCGCAGCCTGTGATACAGCCACAGATACATACAGCTGTTATGAGCAATAATAATGCTTTTGTTTTCATAAAATCCTCCATAACAAAAAAGTATTTAGTTTTGTCGCAATATCTATTATAACCGTATCGACAAATAATGTCAATATATTGGTTAGATAAATTTTGAATAAAAAACAAAGAGCTGTTACGCGCGCAACAGCTCCTTATGTGATCGATAATTTATCGTTTATCAGATCATGGAATCTTCCCAGCAAGCAGGTGCTTCGATACCGAATATCTTCAGTACAGTAGGCGCTACGTTAGCAAGACCGTACTTCTCGCTGTCAGCATCCTTGATCTCGTACTTGTCCTTGCTTACGATGTAGAAAGGAACTCTGTTCAGGGAGTGAGCAGTTCTTACATTGATCTCACCCTTCTTGTTCTTCTCCAGCATCTCGTCAGCGTTGCCGTGGTCAGCTGTGATGAGTACAGTGTAGCCGTATTCCTCAGCGACCTTCAGCAGTCTTGTCAGACCCAGATCAACAGACTCAACACCGATGATAGTAGCGTCCATAGAACCTGTGTGGCCAACCATGTCACCGTTGGGGAAGTTGCATCTGATGAAGTCATACTTGCCGCTCTTGACAGCCTCGATCAGGTCGTCGGTGATCTCAGCGGACTTCATCCAGGGTCTCTGGTCGAAGGAAACCTTATCGGAGGGGATCTCCTTCCAGTCCTCGGAAGCGAACTTTTCGCTTCTGTTGCCGTTCCAGAAATATGTAACGTGACCGTACTTCTGTGTTTCGGATACAGCGTAGGACTTCAGACCTGCCTTCTCCAGTACCTCGCTCATAGTATCCTTGATCTCGGGAGGATTTACAAGGTACTTGTTGGGGATGTGGAGGTCGCCGTCATATTCCAGCATACCTGCGTAGATAACGTCGGGCTTAGCGCCTCTGTCGAAGTATGTGAACTCATCGCCGCCGTCGAATGCCATAGAAAGCTCGATAGCTCTGTCGCCGCGGAAGTTGAAGAGTACAACGCTGTCGCCGTCAACTATCTTGCCGACAGGAGCGCCGTTCTCAGCGATAACGAATGCAGGAAGATCCTGGTCGATAGCGCCTGTCTCGTTTCTGAGAGTCTCAACAGCTTCAAGAGCGTTAGCAAACTGTCTGCCCTCGCCCTTTACGTGAGTTTCCCAGCCGAGCTTTACCATATCCCAGTCAGCCTGATATCTGTCCATGGTGACCTTCATTCTTCCGCCGCCGGAAGCGATCTTAGCATCGAATGTAGCGTCATTCAGCTCAGCCATGCACTTCTCCAGATCCTCGATGTAGATGGGAGCGCTTGTTGCGGGAACATCTCTGCCGTCCAGGAGTACGTGTACTCTTACCTTAGCGGCGCCCTGCTCCTTAGCCTTAGCTATCATCTTCTTCAGGTGAGAGATGTTGGAATGAACGTTACCGTCGGAAAGCAGACCGATGAAGTGAAGAGTGCTGCTCTTGGTCTTAACGTTGTTTACCAGTTCGTTCCAAGTCTCGGAAGCGAACATCTTGCCGCTCTCGATGGACTCGTTAACGAGCTTAGCACCCTGAGAATAGATCTGACCGCAGCCAAGTGCGTTATGACCTACCTCGGAGTTGCCCATATCGTCATCGGTAGGCAGACCAACTGCACTGCCGTGAGCTTTCAGTGTGGTATAGGGACATTCTTTTTTCAGTCTGTCCAGTGTAGGTGTGTTAGCCTCGGTAACAGCGTCACCGAGATGTGTAACGGAAATACCGATACCGTCCATTACAACGAGGATTACTTTTTTGTTAGACATATTTTAAGTCCTTTCTGTATATATTACCGAATCGTCTGCCAAGCGCCCCCGCCGCAGCGGGGGACCCGACAGCCCTTCGGCCTTAAAATTCAGCCGAAACTGTTACTTTGCTTTGCCCTGATTTGCCACACTGTTCATTTTTGCAGCAAGCTCATCGGGGTCGCACAGATACTCCTTGCCGATCACGTTGAATTCGTCATCAAATTCATATACCAGCGGTGTTGCCGTAGGTATATTCACATTGATTATCTCCTCATCGCTGAGACCGTCAAAGTACTTTACCAAAGCTCTCAGGCTGTTGCCGTGAGCTGCTATCACCACACGTCTGCCCGATTTTATCTGAGGTTTTATCTCCTCTTCAAAGTAGGGAACAGCTCTGGCGATGGTATCCTTGAGACTTTCCTGCAAAGGTAACTCTGCGGGATCTTCCTCGCGGTACTTCGGGTCCTTCTTCGGATTCCTTTCGTCATCCTCGGTTAGTGCCATCGGAGGGATATCAAAGGATCTTCTCCAGATCTTCACCTGCTCCTCGCCGTATTTAGTGGCAGTTTCGCTTTTGTTCAGACCCTGGAGAGCGCCGTAGTGCCTTTCGTTGAGCCTCCAGCTCTTAACTACGGGCAGCCACTCTCTGTCCATCTCGGCCAGTACATTGTTGAGGGTATGTATAGCTCTTTTGAGGTATGAGGTATAGCAGATATCAAAGTCATAGCCTGCCTCTTTCAAGACCTTGCCGGCCTTCTTTGCTTCCTCAACACCTGCCTCGCTCAGCTCAACATCAGTCCAGCCCGTGAACTTGTTCTCCTTGTTCCACTCGCTTTCGCCGTGGCGGATGAGTACCAGTTTCATGCTCATATTAAATTGTCCTTTCGTTTATCTCACTGTCCGCGCATGAAGGACAGCGGGATACTTATTTATAATAAATGCTTTGCGCATATATTACCGAAAACAAATAAGAATTAAATATACACCGTAGGGTGTGAAGTTCAGATGCTGTCAATCCAGATCTGAAAATCTCTGTCTGCAAACGGCATAAGCCATAAGCATGAAGATAAATGCTGCAAGGTTTGCCCAGCCGCAATACTCCATCACGCGGAAATGCGCTGTTGTGAATGCTTTGTAATCAGCGCCAAGGCTTGCGTGAGCCTTTATGACGTTTGAGTATAATAACCTGTAGACTACCGTAGATGCAGGGAGCATCAGGAACGACAGTATGCCGATTATCAGCGGATCCATATCCTTGTCCATCATCAGTTTCAGCAGGAACCATAAGATGAAGTAAAGTATGATACCGCCGAACAGTACTCCTGTCAGTGTTTTGTCAGGATCTATGGCAGGGATCTCACTTATATCGAGATCGAACAGCTTTATCAGCGTGTTGTCATATACCGCAGGACGGAAGATCAACAGCACTGTTATCAAAAACATATATATCACTTCGGATACTACCGAGAGTGTCATAAGTCTGCGAAGAAGTCTGCTTCTTTTCATAATGAATACACCTCATAATTTACGTATAAGATCTATCCCCAAAAAACTCTATGAAAAAGGGGCGGGCTGACCCGCCCCCCGATGTGAAGCAAAAATAATTATTAGCCGTTTACAGCTGCCTGTACGATAGTGTTGAAGTCAGCAGCCTTCAGTGAAGCGCCGCCGATAAGACCGCCGTCAACGTTCTCCTTGCTGAGCAGCTCAGCAGCGTTGCCTGCGTTCATGGATCCGCCGTACTGGATAGTAACTGCCTGAGCGGTAGCTTCGTCATACAGCTTAGCAAGTGTAGCTCTGATGAATGCGCAAACTTCCTCAGCCTGGTCAGCAGTAGCAGTCTTGCCTGTGCCGATAGCCCATACAGGCTCATAAGCGATAACAGTCTTCTTAACGTCCTCTGCAGATACGTCGAAGAGATCCAGCTTGATCTGACGAGCGATAACTTCCTCAGTGATGTTGCACTCACGCTCCCAGAGCAGCTCGCCTACGCAAACGATAGGCTTCAGACCTGCAGCCAGAGCAGCCTTTGTTCTCTTGTTAACAGTCTCATCAGTCTCACCGAAGTACTGTCTTCTCTCGGAGTGACCGAGAACAACGTACTCAACGCCCAGCTCTGTCAGCATATCAGCGGATATCTCACCAGTGAAAGCGCCGCTCTTCTCGAAGTGAACGTTCTCAGCGCCTACCTTTACGTTAGAGCCTGCAGTAACATTTACAGCAGTTTCCAGGTTGGTGAAAGGTACGCAAGCGATGACCTCAACGTTGCCCTCTGCATTTGCTACGAGGGGCTTGATAGCCTCCAGCAGTTCCTTAGCCTCGGGACGGGTCTTGTTCATCTTCCAGTTACCTGCGATGATAGCTTTTCTTACGGATTTCTTCATTGTAAAAAACTCCTTTATATTTGAGATAAGATTAAAACCTACATTGATAATTATACAACAATAGCGGTTCAATGTCAATGCTTACGGCAAAATTTATAACAAAACGGCGCTCCCCTTCCGGAAAGTGCCGTGTGGTCATAAACAGTATGTGACTGAATATTGTTTGATGCTTTGTTATTTTCCGACGCAGAATTTTGAGAATACCTCAGCTACTACTGCTTCGGTGGCTTTTTCGCCTGTGAGTTCAAGCAGAGAATCCGCTGCGAAATCTACCATAACAGTTACAGCATCGAGGGTTTCGCCCATATCGAGGGCTTCAAGTGCGGCTTTAAGATTCGTGTGTGCTTTGTCAAGACACTGCTTCTGCCTTTCGTTGGCGAATATGGTGCTGTTTGCATCATAATTTTCGGGTGTGAATATCTTTTCCACAGCTGCTTGTATCTGTGCCCTGTCATCGCGGTTCTTTGCGGATATGTAAACTATATTCTCACTGTAACCCCTGAAAAAGCCTTCATCAACCGCGCTTTCAAGGTCGGATTTGTTCAGCACGATAAGACTTCTTTTGCCCGATGCCTTTACCTTTTCAAGCAGGGCGATATCGTCCTCGTCGGGGCGTACGGAAGTATCGAATACCTCGATAACGAACATACACTCATCAAGGCGCTTTTCAGCCATTTCAACGCCTATCTTTTCCACCCTGTCTTCTGTATCGCGTATGCCTGCGGTATCCGAAAGCCTGAATACCAGTTCGCCAAGCTTTGCGCTTTCTTCAATGACATCTCGGGTCGTGCCTGCCACCTCTGTTACTATTGAACGGTCATATCCCAGCAGAAGATTCATCAGGGTAGATTTACCCACATTCGGCTTGCCTGCGATAACAGTGTCTATGCCCTGCTTTATCAGCATACCGTTATCGTGGTCAGCGATAAGCTTACCTGTTACTGACAGTGCTTTCCCGATACTTTCGCGGAGGGCAGTTTCTTCAACTGCGGGTAGGTCTTCCTCGGGATAATCCACCCATGCCGCCAGTTCTCCCAGAAGCTTTACAAGGTCGCCTGTGACTTCATGGATCTGCCCGAAAAGACTGCCCTGTCTTGTGAGATTTGCCGAAGCAAGGGCATATTCGCCCTGTGCGGCTATGGTATCCATAACAGCTTCAGCCTGAGTAAGTGAAAGCTTGCCGTTCAGCATCGCCCTCTTTGTGAACTCGCCTGCCTGTGCAGGTTCACAGCCGTTTTCAAGACAAAGTCTCAGCACTTTTTTAGTGACATATATACCGCCGTGACAGGATATCTCGCAGACATCCTCGCCTGTATATGAATGGGGCGCACGGAAAACAGTCAGCACGCCGTCATCAACGGTCTTGTCACCGTCATGTATCTGACCGTAGG
Source organism: Ruminococcus albus 7 = DSM 20455 (assembly GCF_000179635.2). Lineage (NCBI taxonomy): Bacteria > Bacillati > Bacillota > Clostridia > Eubacteriales > Oscillospiraceae > Hominimerdicola > Hominimerdicola alba. Next base: position 89,651 of record NC_014833.1, read on the forward strand.
CGCAGGTGTAGCCCTGCATTTTTTCAACACTCTCACAGGTGAAAGGTTTGAAAACTTCAGCCGCGCAGTTTATCGCATTCTCGCCGCTTATTCTTATAACAGATATACCGCCCTCGGCAAGGGGGGGCGATATTGCACATACTGTTGACATTCTGTCACTCCTCTTGATTTTCATGGATAAGTTTAGATCCCAAATAATAGCTGCTTGGCGTACTGCAAATATTCCACGCTCTATGTGGTATCACTTTATAGTCTCCAGATATACCAGCAGTACATTTATATCAGCAGGGTTAACACCGCTGATACGGCTTGCCTGTCCCACGGAGAGCGGACGTATCTTTGCCAGCTTCTCAGCCGCTTCAAGACGCAGTGAGCCTACCTTTGAATAGTCGATATTTTCGGGTATCTTCTTGTTCTCCAGCTTTCGCATAGCCGCAACCTGTTCCAGCTGTATCTTGATATAGCCCTCGTACTTTATAGTGAGCTCCACCTGCTCGCAAACATCATCGGGCAGTTCGGGGCGCTCGGGGTCGATGAATGCAAGACCCTTGTATGTCAACTGAGGGCGGCGTATCAGCTGTGTCAGCTTTATGCCGTTGTTTATGGGGTCTGTACCCTGTGATACAAGATACTCGTTCAGTTCCTCCGAGGGTGCTATGTTTATGGCAGATACACGCTTTACCTCAGCCTCTATCTGCTCTTTCTTCTTTGTGAATGCGGCATATCTCTCGTCGCTTATAAGCCCTACCCTGTGACCTGTTTCGGTAAGTCTGAGGTCGGCATTGTCCTGCCTCAGCAGAAGTCTGTATTCGCTTCGGCTGGTAAGCATACGGTAAGGGTCGGATACTCCCTTTGTGCAGAGGTCGTCCACCAGTGTGCCGATGTAGCTGCTTGCGCGGTCGAGAACCATAGGTTCTTCGCCTTTCAGTTTCAGTGCGGCGTTTATGCCCGCCACAAGACCCTGCGCGGCGGCTTCCTCGTAGCCAGAGGTGCCGTTGAACTGTCCTGCTCCGTAAATGCCGTGGAATTCTTTGAATTCAAGGGTGGGCAGAAGGTCGTTGGGGTCACAGCAATCGTATTCGATAGCATAGGCATTACGCATTATCTCAACATTTTCAAGACCCTTTATCGTCCGCAGGAATTTCAGCTGAACATCAACAGGCAGAGATGAACTCATGCCCTGGAGATAGTATTCTTCTGTATCAAGACCCATAGGCTCGATAAAAAGCTGATGTCTTGGCTTATCGGAGAAACGCATTATCTTGTCCTCAATGGACGGACAGTACCTTGGACCTATGGCGTGTATACGTCCCGAATATATGGGCGAAAGATGTATGTTGTCCATGATGACCTTGTGGGTTTCTGCGTTGGTGTATGCCACATAGCAGTCCACTTTGTTTTCGGGCGGAACTTCATTGGTAAATGAAAATGGCTGTATATCCTCATCACCATGCTGAACTTCCAGCTTGTCAAAATCTATGGAACGCTTGTGAACTCTTGCAGGAGTACCTGTCTTGAAGCGGCGCAAAGTCATACCTGCCTCTTTCAGACTGTCGGAAAGTCTGCGTGCAGGCAGTACCGAATCGGGGCCGCTTGCGTAGGTGGTGGTACCTACGTGTATCTCACCGTTGAGGTAAGTTCCGCTGGCGATTATAACCGCCCTGCAGCCGTATTCAACACCGAGATGTGTACGCACACCGCGGACAGTCTTGCCGTCATCTTCAAACAGCACGTCGGTTATCTCAGCCTGTTTCAGGTACAGACCCTCGGTATCCTCTATGGTCTTTTTCATAAGGTTGTGATATGCCATACGGTCTATCTGCGCACGCAGACTGTGTACCGCAGGACCTTTTCCGCGGTTCAGCATCCTGCTTTGTATGAGGGTCTTATCCGCTGCCCTGCCCATCTCGCCGCCGAGTGCGTCTATCTCGCGTACAAGATGACCCTTGGCGGTACCGCCTATCGACGGGTTACACGGCATATTCGCCACTGCATCCAGGGTTATGGTGAACAGTGCTGTTTTAAGACCAAGCCTTGCCCCTGCCAGCGCAGCCTCACAGCCCGCATGACCTGCGCCTATAACGATTATATCAAAATTTTCCATACGGTCTGCTCCTAACGATAATATATCAAACTCTCTTATCCCAAAAAACGCCGCACCACTTACAGGCGCGGCAGTTATTTCATATACTTGAAGTCATAAAGATATACAGAACGTCTTTATCACAAATTCCCCGCCCTTGCGGACGGGGGATCTGTACTGTAATGTTTTATATCTCTTACTTTGTGGGCACCAGCTTGTCCTTGCCGCCCATGTACATTCTGAGAGGTTCGGGGATAGATACTGTGCCGTCGCCGTTGAGGTTGTTCTCGAGGAATGCGATGAGCATTCTGGGAGGTGCTACAACGGTGTTGTTAAGGGTGTGTGCAAAGTACTTGCTGCCGTCTTCACCCTTAACTCTTATCTGGAGTCTTCTTGCCTGAGCATCGCCAAGATTCGAGCAGGAACCTACCTCGAAGTACTTCTTCTGTCTGGGGCTCCATGCCTCAACGTCGCAGCTCTTTACCTTCAGGTCAGCCAGGTCGCCCGAACAGCACTCAAGAGTACGTACAGGGATATCCAGCGAACGGAAGAAATCAACAGAGTTCTGCCACAGCTTGTCATACCATGTCTTGCTGTCTTCAGGCTTGCAGACTACGATCATTTCCTGCTTCTCGAACTGGTGTATACGGTATACACCTCTCTCCTCGATGCCGTGTGCGCCTACTTCTTTACGGAAACAAGGAGAATAGCTGGTCAGTGTCTGGGGCAGCTTAGCTTCCGGCAGAGTTGTCTTGATGAACTTGCCTATCATGGAGTGCTCGGAAGTACCTATAAGATACAGATCCTCGCCCTCGATCTTATACATCATGTTCTCCATCTCAGCGAAGCTCATAACACCTGTAACAACGCTGGATCTTATCATGAAAGGAGGTACATAGTAGGTAAATCCCCTGTCGATCATGAAATCTCTAGCATATGAGAGTATAGCAGAGTGAAGTCTTGCGATATCGCCCTTGAGATAATAGAAACCGTTACCCGAAGTCTCACGCGCAGCATCGAGGTCGATACCGTCGAAAGTCTCCATGATATCAACATGGTAGGGTACTTCAAAGTCGGGAACAACGGGTTCACCGAACTTTTCGATCTCAACATTCTCGCTGTCGTCCTTGCCTATAGGCACGCTGTCGTCGATGATGTTGGGGATGACCAGCATTCTCTCACGGATCTTAGCTTCCAGCTCTTCTTCCTTTACTTCAAGGTCAGCCAGTTCCTTAGCCATAGCGTTGACCTCAGCTTTTACAGCCTCAGCCTCCTCCTTCTGACCCTTGCCCATCAGAGCGCCTATCTGCTTGGATTTTACGTTTCTCTGATTTCTCAGTTCATCAGCCTTTGTACGTGCTGCTCTGTATTCTTTATCAAATTCTGCTACCTCGTCTACCAGTACCAGTTTTTCATCCTGGAATTTCTTCTTGATATTCTCCTTTACGAGTTCGGGGTTAGTTCTTATCAGCTTGATATCTATCATAATTATTACTCCTAATCCTGGGCTTTCACCCGAAATTTATCAACTTATAGTGTAACATTTATTGCAGCTTTTGTCAAGACCCGAAAATGCCTTTTGCAGGCTGTGGTGATGCCTGTATAAGAAAAAACGATATCCATGAAAACAGTTTTCGTATTTACGAAAAAGATGAGTTTTCTGATATATTGTTTCTCCAAAAAACTGATAGCACCAGATGAACTATTTGTGTAAAACGCCTAAATTTATCTTAAATAAGAAAAACTTGGTAAAAGCCCTTGAAACTTTGGTCAAAAATGTTGTATAATACAGTGGAGTAGACTTCTGCTTTATATATTTATTGTATGCAGAGTCGGAAAGGAGCAGGCGATGGAACGGGACGACGAACTTGAGATCCATGATGGCATGGAGAACGAAAATGAAGCCGCTGACGCTGCTGAGCTTGTTGAGCATGATGAGGCTTACGAAACTGAAGATGAAGAATATACTGATCCTGTAGCTGATACAGATGATGAAGTACCTTTGCCGGACGATGAAGGCGAAACGGGCAGCATAACAGTTGCTAAGCGTAAACGCGCTCTGTTCAGACCCGTACTTTTCGTTATCATCGTTTGTTTCTGTGTTATCGCGGCAGTTGATATGATGTCACAGCGTAATGAGATCGAGCAGCTGCGGCAGGAAACTGTCATGATGACAAGCAAGATAGAGGAAACAAAGCAGAAGAACGATGAGTATACTGCTTTGCTTGAAGCGGACGAGGACGAGTTCATGGAGAGAGTGGCTGTTGAGCAGCTTGGGTATTCATATCCCAATGAAAGACGCTACTATATAGTGAATAAGTCAGGAGAATAGTAAACAGCGGTCCATGACCGAAATAAATATAAAGGTAAGGAAGTAAAATCCAGATGCAGCTTGAAGTAGGAAAGATCTATGAAGGAAAAGTAACAGGTATCACAAAGTTCGGTGCTTTTGTGGAGCTTGATAAGGATACCACGGGAATGGTACATATCTCTGAGGTGGCTAACACCTTCGTGAGCGAGATAAAGGATCATTTGCAGGAGGGACAGACCGTAAAGGTAAAGGTACTCAGTATGGGTGAGGACGGCAAGATCTCGCTTTCAATAAAGAAGGCGCAGCCCGCTCCCCCGAAGAAAATGGGTGATAAGGGCGGCAGACCTATGGGCGGAAATAACAGCCGCGGCGGTCAGGGCAGACCTCAGGGCGGTTTCAGACCCCGCCGCGATGACAGACCTCCCCAGGACTTCAGCAAGAACCCTCCTCCGATATACGATCCCAACCAGAGATCGGGAAATGCGGACTTTGAGGATATGCTGAGCAAGTTCAAGGCTTCCAGCGATGAGAAATTCTCCGATCTCAAAAAGATAACCGATAATAAAAGACGCTCACCTTCACGCAGAAAGTGAGTGCGGAGCAGACTATGGATAAATTTAAGAAAACTTTTGCATTTGTGTTTTTCGTGCTTTCAGGTATCATACTGGGTGTTTTTCTTGCTAGTATATGCGAAGGTCAGCCTTATTTCGACTGGCTGGCATGGGGCAGGGATCTTGGTATAGAGGGCGTATCGGTTGATCTGCACGTTATCAGATTCAACTTCGGATTTATGATACACGCAACTATATCGCAGATAATCACCATTACCCTTTCACTGGTACTGTTCGTGCGTATCGGCAAGAATATATGAAAAAGATCGTTAAGGCTCTGTCAGTGGGGCTGGCAGCAGCGCTCATGCTTGGAGGCTGCGGCAAGGCTGAGGACAAAGCAGGCGGTCTGCTTATAAAGCAGGCACGGGAGGAGTATACTTCTCTTGACAGCGCCAGGGTGGTCATGACGGATATGGCTACGGGTGAGGAGGAACAGTCCTTCACCTTCAAGTATGACGAAAAGGATACACTGGTTTTTTCATACTACGGCAAGAGCGATAACAGCGAGTATGCACAGTTCAATAACGGGCTGGAATGCTTCACCTATGAAAACGGTGAGGTCAAGCACTCGGTAAAAGGCGATAATGATTTCGTCAGGTATACAAGAAAGATGCCGCATCCGCAGGCTGATAAAGGTCTGCTGATATACGATCCTCAGTATATAACCTCTGCCAAAGAGGAAACTGTTGACGGCGGCATAAAAGTTACACACGTGTATGATGCGCAGAAGATCGGCGCTGAGGTGGAAAATGGTGAAGTCACAGGGTTCACGGCGGAATATTTTTTTGATGATGACGGCGGACTTGAATATTTTACCGAAACTACCACATCCGAATGTGAGGGCAAAGAAGAAATATACGCGTACAAGGTGGATATCACCGAAAAGAACAGTGTCGATAAAGTTGAGAACACTGTAAAACAATTTATGGATGATAAGACGGGCGGATAAAACTCCGCCTGTTTTTATAGGGAGATAATATGATACAGAATTACACGGAAGTGATACACGATATAAAGTTCAGATTTGCAACAGAGATGGCGCTGAGACCATTTGTTGAACCTCTGCTGGAGGCGATAGAGAATATACCTGCTGACAGGATAAAGGACGGATTCAGGATAAGGGCAGGTTTTTCTACGTTTCTGCTGAGTGAACATAACGGAGGATATGATATAGCTGCACCTGATTTCACGGATGACCCGCTTACTGCCCTCAACACCGATCTTACAACAGCACTCAGTATACAGTATCGTCAGATATTTCTGCTGAAAAAACTTGGGATCATGGGGGAAGCAGTGCATTTCTACGATAAAATGGCTGTGGCAAAAGGCGCACTTGAAAAGGATAACCTTGTTATGAAAAGGTTCAGGGAGATGGGTTCCTCAGGCTGGCAGCTGAACAGTTTCTCATACGGCAGCAGCGGCAAGGCAGAGATAGATGATGCTGCTTTATTTGAGCCTGTGTTTGTGTATGAGCTTATGGAGAAAAGACCGTCGCTGTTGGACTTTATGTGTCTGCCCTACGGTTACACAGCTGTGTTCCGCGGTGAGGTACTTGCTGAACTGTTTGACGATGAAGGCGAAAGCGTTATATACAATTCATAAGTACTAACGCCGGCCGGGCGAATATCGCGGCAGCAAACTTCCGCTCCTGTCAAATAGGCGCGGCACAACATTCCGAGCGTGGACAAAACAACTGTCCACGCTCTTTTTATGTGCGGAGCTATTGCCGCACCCGATGTCAGGGGTGAAAGGTCAGATGCAGTACGTCAGCTCAAAATGTTCCACGTGGAACATTTGTTCTGCAATATGGAAAGCAAAAAGCTGCCGCAAACGCAGCAGCTTTTCTCTTGATCACAAGATATTATATCAAACAGAAGAATGGCTCTTAACGTAGTCTACAACGTCATCAACAGTTGTGAATGCCATGCTTACGCAGGTATCTGCACAGCCGTAGTAAATAGCGATCCTGCCTGTGTCAGCATCAACGAGGGTAGCACAGGGGAATGTAACGTTCTGAACGTCACCAACGCACTCGTAGATCTTCTGGGGGCTCAGCAGATACTCAGCACATCTGTACTTAACCTTCCAGGGCTCGTCCTTGTCAAGTATGCAAGCCGAGAAGCTGTAAACAAAGCCGTTGCAGCTCTCCAGTACGCCGTGGTAGAAGCACAGCCAGCCTTCGCTTGTCTCTATCGGGATAGGACCTGCGCCGATCTTCTTGGACTCCCAAGCCCTCAGGGGTCCCATAACGTGTCTGTGCTCGCCCCAGTACTTCATATCAGGTGACTGGGATATAAACATATCACCGAAAGGAGTGTGACCGCTGTCGGAAGGTCTTGAGAACATAACATACTTTCCGTTGATCTTTCTGGGGAACAGTACACCGTTTCTGTTGAAAGGCAGGAAAGCGTTCTCGCACTGATAGAAGGTCTTGAAATCAAAGGTGTAAGCCACACCGATAGTAGGCTTCCAGCCGTAAGCGTTGCACCAGGTCACCCAGAATCTGTCCTCGATGAAGCATACTCTGGGGTCATAGCCGTAGCCCCACTGGTTAACTTCCTCGGTAGACTTTTCAGCCTGCTCGAATACTATCCTGTCAGGGTTGATATCCCAGTGGATACCATCCTTGGAGAAGCCTGCATGGAGCTCCATGTTTCTGCACTTGTCATCAACACGGAATACGCCTGCGAACTTTCCTTTCTCGCTCTCATAAGGAACAACTGCGCTGTTGAATATAGAGTTTGAGGTAGGCAGCTGATCTCTGGGGATTATGGGGTTAGCATCGTATCTCCATATAACGTCCTTGCAATCTGCGGGCTTGTCCTGCCAGGGAATATTGGGAAGTGATACACCATTGATTATCTGTGTCTTCATAGTAATTTCCACCTTTCAATTTAGATTTTATTATACTTACACCAAATCAGCTTTTGGTCATTCGGTAGTTGACTCAGCTGTCTTAAATTATTATACACAATTATTGCGAATTTTGCAACCCCCCACACTCATTAAGAAAACGATTAACCCATGATGAAAACGTATTCTTGTGAAAAGTTAACACAATATTTACAATTATGAACACATGATTATGGAAGTAATCGTTATCATAAACTGAGTCAGATGCGCTGATACGTTGCGGCACTGTTGCTGATCGGTCCAGTCGGTGCAGATCAATGTCCCGATTTTTGTGTTTTTATTAACGCTTAACAAAAAGCGCCCACGGAAGCATCCGTGAGCGCATATACATAAAAGTAAAAATATTTGCCAAAAATTGTGGATCAATAAGCCTTGCCCCAGAGTACCATTTTCTTTGCAGGCTTGCCGCAGCATACACATACGTCGCTGAAATTGTCCTGCTCGAAGGGGATACATCTTGAACCAACGCCTGTCAGTTCCTTGACCTTATCCTCGCACTCTTCTTCGCCGCACCACATAGCCTTTACAAAGCCGTCGCCGTTCTCTTCAAGAGCCTTGATGATCTCATCGGTGTTCTTGCAAGCGTAGGTACGTCTTTCGCGGTTCTCGAGAGCCTTCTGGAATATGCCCTCGCGTACTGCTTCGAGCTTGGCGTTTACTGTTTCAACCAGTTCGGTGAGAGGTGTGAAGGTCTTTTCTCTGTCGTGTCTTGTAACTATTACGCACTGACCGTTCTCGATATCCTTGGGTCCCAGTTCGATACGAACGGGCACACCCTTCATCTCGTACTCAGCAAACTTCCATCCGGGAGACTGATCGCTGTCATCCAGCTTAACGCGGATACCTGCTGCCTTCAGCTGCTCGTATACTTCGTTTGCCTTTTCAAGCACGCCTTCTTTGAACTGCTGTACAGGAACGATAACTGCCTGTATAGGTGCTACTGCGGGAGGCAGTACAAGACCGTTGTCATCGCCGTGAGTCATTATGATAGCGCCGATAAGACGTGTAGTAACGCCCCATGATGTCTGGTGGGGGAATGCCAGCTTGTTATCTCTGCCTGTGAACTGGATGCCGAAAGCCTTTGCAAAGCCGTCACCGAAATAGTGGGAAGTACCTGCCTGAAGTGCCTTACCATCGTGCATAAGTGCCTCGATAGCGTAGGTAGCTTCAGCACCTGCGAACTTATCACTGTCGGTCTTTCTGCCCTTAACTACAGGCATAGCCAGATCTTTCTCGCAGAAGTCAGCATAGCAGTTCAGCATACGCTCTGTCTCTTCGATAGCTTCCTCGGGAGTTTCGTGGATAGTATGACCCTCCTGCCACAGGAATTCTCTGGAACGGAGGAAAGGACGGGTGGTCTTTTCCCATCTTACAACGCTTACCCACTGGTTATACAGCTTGGGCAGGTCGCGGTAGCTGTGTACGATATTAGCGTAATGCTCGCAGAACAGAGTCTCGGAAGTAGGTCTTACGCAGAGTCTGTCTTCAAGCTTTTCGCTTCCGCCGTGAGTTACCCATGCAACTTCGGGAGCAAAGCCCTCAACGTGATCCTTTTCCTTCTGGAGAAGGCTCTCGGGGATAAACATAGGCATACAAACATTCTCGTGACCCAGTGCCTTGAAACGGCTATCGAGTATCTTCTGTATATTCTCCCAGATAGCGTAGCCATAGGGTCTTATTACCATGCAGCCCTTTACGCTTGTATACGCGATGAGTTCTGCCTTAGTGCAGATATCGGTATACCATTTTGCGAAATCCTCATCCATTGAGGTTATCGCATCGACCATTTTCTTATTCTTTGCCATATTTTTTTCAACTCCTAATTATATGTACGGCGATATCATTACGCCACTGTTTACTTATTTTATTTCTGCGCGTCGAGGATAAAATCGTTGATAAATGAAAAGTCGCTTTCATAATAGGAGAAAGATCCTAAAATGCCGGACGGCACTTTTTCATTTATCTTCATCTGTGCTGACCTCTTGCGGCGGCTCCGCTTTCTTCTTTTTCTTACCGAAGTTCAGCGCGTAGATATCCTGATTATATATCTTGTAATTCGGGTCGAAATCCTCTTCCTTTGAAGCTTCAAAGGCGCTGTGAACTTCGTAGTTTTCCTGGGGAGAATGTCCCGTGGCAGTATTCTCCACCCTTTCGGGCGCGGCAAGACCCTTGCGTTCGATCTTGTCTGCAAGCTGAGGATTTTTATTCTGTATCCATTTCGCCATTCTCGGCGTTACCAGACAAGCCAGCACTATCAGCACCATTATGATGCCGCATTTTAATGCCAGTGAACCCAGCAGATTCAGTAATTCGTGATTCATTTGCATTCCTCTGTTTCATCGGGGTAATCCCAGAACTTTCCTTTATGGAAGTTCAGGTTGCCCAAAGGCTTTGCGGTCAGTCTGAACATGACACAGCCGTCAGGACAGACTATTGTTTTTGTATACTTGCTGTCACCGCCGAGGTTTTCAAGGTCGCCGCCGCTGCGGACAGCTTCCATAAGCGGGTACAGCATCATCATAGTTTTGGAACATATACCCTGACCGTCCTTGTTTACGGGACAGCCGTAGGTACAGGTGTATATATCGCCGGGCTCTTCGCCGTTGCGGCAGTATCTTTCGGTCTTGTCACCATGAAGAAATCCCACAACTTCAACAGTGAACTCGTATTCTTCGTTATACCATTTTTTCATGGTGTACCTCCGTCAGAATTTGCATTTGTCGGCGCATTTTTGATATATCACCGTCAAAGCGAGTCCTCCTAGAACCTGAAATACAAAAACGGATTGAAGGAGTTGCCTGCCAGGTACGCTACCGATACTATGAACAGCAGGGTACATTCTGCGGGGACTATCACCGTTTCGTAGAGGGCGAGCTTGCGCTTTGCAAGGAAATCGCCTGTTTTCTTGATAATTGGTGTTGAGCATACTATTGCCAGTATGAACAGCAGAGCATTCTGCGAAAGGCGGAAGGATGTCATGTGGTTCCAGAAGGGAAGTCCGCCGAAGCCGAACATATTTTTAAGGTTCTGCAAAAGTGCCGTGGTATCCTCGTATGCGAATATGCCCCAGCCAATTACTATCAGCAGAAGTGCATAAATGTGCCGCACTATCTTTGGCGATTTTTTCAGCAGCTTCAGCAGGAAGTTTTTCTCCAGCAGGAGTATCACGCCGAAGTATACGCCCCACATCATGAAATTCCAGTTAGCACCGTGCCAGAAGCCTGTCAGGAACCATACAACCATGATGTTCACGCACTGTCTTGCCTTGCCCTTGCGGTTGCCGCCCAGGGGGATATAGACATAATCCCTGAACCAGCTTGACAGTGAGATGTGCCACCTGCGCCAGAATTCGGTGATGGAATCTGAGATGTATGGGTAATTGAAGTTCTCAAGGAAATCAAACCCGAACATCTTGCCGAGACCTATCGCCATATCGGAGTAGCCCGAGAAATCGAAGTATATCTGGAATGTATAAGCGATTATGCCTATCCAGCTTGCAGCCACGCTCAGTTCATTCTGCGGAGAATGGGATATAGTATCAAAAAGCTCGCCCACTGCGTTGGCGATAATTACCTTCTTTCCAAGACCCACACAGAAACGCTTTACGCCCTGTGCGAACTTCGCCTCGTCCTCCTGCCTGTTGACAAGCTGTTCGGCTACATCCACATACCTGACTATAGGTCCTGCGATAAGCTGAGGGAATAGCGCTACATAAGTCCCAAGGTGGAGTATATTCTTCTGGCACTTCACGTTGCCTTTGTATACGTCTATGACGTATGAAAGGGTCTGGAAGCTGTAAAAGCTTATACCTATTGGCAGTGCCAGTCCTGTGGGCTTTATTTGCGTGCCTGCGGCTGAGTTTATAGTATTTATAAAGAAATCAGTATACTTGAAAAACAGCAGCAGTCCGAGATTCCATACCACCGCTGTCATCATGGAGATAAAGGGGACTTTGCTGCCCTTTTTACTTTCAGGCAGACGGCTCTTATCCGCAAATATTCCCGTGAAGTATGCCACTCCTATCGACAGACACATAAGCAATATGTATATCGGTTCGCCCCATGCGTAGAACACAAGGCTGAACAGGAACAGCACTGCATTCTGGGCTGTCCTCGCGCGCTTTTTCAGGAAAAGCGGCATGAGGAAGTACATCAGCAGTACTGCCGGAAGAAAGCCGAAAAGAAAGGTCGTACTTGAAAAAAGCATTAACCGATTATCTCCTTAGCCTTTGCGCTGTCGCCTGATACGCAGTAGTATACATAATTGTCCTTGACTATCAGTACAGTATTTTCCAGCTTGGGAGCCTGTTCGGGCTTATAATCGGTGAAAACGCTCTTCTGATTTGTTACTCTTGTGGAAAGGCTTGCCTTGATAGTCTCAGCCATTCCGTCATTTGCTTCAAAGCAGGCGATCTCCTCGGGGGTAGCGCCTGTTGAGCTTACATACACCTTAGCTGTCTTGTAAGCTGAGGGTGCAATACCCAGTATATTCTCTATCTTGCCGCTGTCGAATTCAACAAGGCTGTCATCGTAAGCGATATCGCTCTTGAGCTTGTCTGCAACTGCTGTTACATCAACGCTCTCTGTTGCTGTCTGAGCCTTGTCGCTGCCCTTGTCGCTGCCGCCTTTGTCGCCGCATGAAGCGAATGCGCAGGTAACTGTCATAGCTGCAAGAATGATACATACTGTCTTTTTGATATTCATTTTAACTCACCTTATCCTTTTACTTTTTACTTATATCCATACCATCAGGTATTGTCTATTATGAAATTCTGCCAGTACAGGCAATAGTCGGCGGTCATGTGTATGCCGTCGGGAGAAGCTTCCTCGGGAAGATATCCGTTTTCGTCTGCAACAGCTTCCGAGCAGTCAAGATAGTGCAGACCCAGTTCACCTGCTACCTTCTTTATCGAAGCTGTGAATGTGCGGGCATTCTCATTGTTGACAGCATCGCCGTCAGTATCCTGGGATTCTGCCAGGGGAAGTATGCCTATGAGGTATATCTCCGCATTGGGCTGATAGCTCTGTATGGTCTTTACCATCTCGGTATAGTGTTCCTCAAAGGTATCAACATAAGGCCAGCCCATCTCGTTGGTGCCGAAGCTTATGAACACTCTGCCGTACTGACGGGAGCTTAACGCTTGCTGGAGAGTACCCACTGAACCGTCGCCCTGTGCTATCTCGGTAGATGTCAGTACGGTATCGATATTCAGACCGACTGCACACAGGAATGTTGCCTGCGGCTTATCGGTGCTGTTCATCATTCCGACTGTACGGCTGTCACCGATAAACACTGCATCACTGAGGTCATCAGCGGTATCCTTAGGTGTGGTGTACGGGTGTGTACCATCATCGGGATCCTCGGGCTGGGGCGCTATGGAGCTTGTGTCCTCAGCTGCTGAACTTTCCTGTTTCCTCTCGGTCAACTCTATGGTTATCCCTGCCACAGAACTTGTATCTTCTGTTTTGGTATCGGCGGTCTTATCCGCCTTAGCGTCAACAGCAGGCTTGTGTGCTTCTTTTACAGCTGCAAAAACAGACCAGCATACTGTGAACAGCATACACATAAGGCAAAGTGCCGTCACCATATTCTGCTGTGCTTTGACACGTCTTTTTCTGATAACTGAATTACTTTCCATATTTCCTTTCCTCTGAACATAACTAGATAAGTCTATCATACCATATTTCCGAGATATTTGCAAGTATATTATTGAAATTTAGTATTATTATCCCCCGATTTCTCCGCGCTATACAAAAGGCGGATAGATGACTCTATCCGCCTTGTTTAAAATTATATCCCAAATTCAGTTTCGTTTGCTATATCCTGATCCTGCGGGGGCTGTTAATTATAGAGATCCCCTGTGATAGTCCAGTAAACCTCAAGATCTGTAACATCAAGGTTGTCGATATCTTCCGCTCCGTTAAGGAACAAGGGTACTTTATAGCCTATACAGCTGCCGTATTTCAAATCGGGATCGCCGTTTTCATCGACCCATTCTTCATAGAATTCTGCGGCAAGAAAGCCGTCGGGGTCATCGGCGATATCGTCAAGGAAGGATTCAAAAGGCATATCGGTGGCATAGAACTCGCAGTCAAAAGCATCGACCATTTTCACATTGTCTGTAGCAGAATCCACAAAATAAAGCCTGCCAAGCCAGTCATAGCCGAAAAATGCAAGCTCCTCTTTCAGTGCGGGAAAGACTTCTTTGAATATTTTCTGCCACTTTTTAACGTCCTCTTTCCTGAAAAAAGTGAACAGTCCGTCCAAAAAGCTGTTGCCCGCCGCAATTTCGAGAAATTCTTCTTTGTTTGCACAGGAGGTTGCACCGACCTTCTCGGATGTGCCCAATATCTTTTCAAACATTTTTCGAGTACTCTCCATTGTATTACTTCGATACGATAAACTCAGGTCTTTGCTTTTTGAAAAACGATGTTTCAGTCCAGCATATCATGCAGCTTGATCGCAAGTTTGGATACGGGCAGTCCAACAACGTTGAAGAAATCGCCCTCGATCTTATCCACGAGAAGTGTTCCCTCGCCCTGTATGCCGTAAGCGCCAGCCTTATCCATCGGTTCGCCGGTATTGATATAGTCCTCTATCTCTTCATCAGTGAGATCTTTGAACCAGACCTTTGTAGTTTCGGTAAAGGTTTCGGTACGACCTTTATAGCAGATGGAAACGCCTGTATCCACAGTATGCATACGTCCCGAAAGAAGCCTGAGCATACGCGCCGCATCTTCTTCGTCCTTGGGTTTTCCGAGTATCTCGCCGTCAGCGGTGGTTACTACTGTATCGCAGCCTATAACTACTGCTTTCTGGTATACATCAGCTATGCATTTGCATTTCTGATATGAAAGAAACGCAGGAACGTCCGCAGCGTTCATAGCCTCGGGGACAGCTTCCCCGCAGTCGGCGGGTATCACTCTGAAAGAGGGACATATCAGCTGCATAAGTTCTTTCCTTCTCGGTGATGCCGATGCGAGTATCACATCGTATTCCATCATCAGATTTTTAATAGTCAACCTCAGTACCCTCCATTCTGGTCATAGGACCAGCTGTTATCGTAGTAGCCGCCGTTGTCGTAGCTGCCGTTATCATACCCTGTATCGGGTGTCCACTGTGTATCAGTTGAAGCATCCTGTCCGGACCACTGTGTATCGCTGTAGCCTGTATCTGTCTGCTGTGCGGTATTATCCTGTGCAGCAGGTGCAGTGTAGGTGTTGTCCTCGCTGCTGTTATCCTCGGGTGCTTTTTCGGATGATGAAGCAGGCTCTGAAAGTGCCAGCTTGGCATCAACGTAATAGTGGGTGAGTATCTGGTCATATGTCCAGCCGTTCTCTGCGTAGTAATGTGCGCCCCACTGTGACATACCGACACCATGTCCCCAGCCGCAGGAGGTGAATGTGAATTCTCCGTCCTTATACTTTATGGTTATTGCGTTGGATTTGAGTCCCATCATATTGCAAAGCTGGTTGCCTGTGAGCTTGCAGTTATCTCTGCCGTCGATAGTCACGGTATCTATATATACCACGCTGTACGCTCTGTCGATAGTGAACCACTTGGTCTGATCCTCTGAAAGGGTGATGCCGAAGCGGCTTTCCAGCATGGACTTGACCTGTGATCTTGAATATGTCTTTTCGATGCCCCAGTTAACATCCTGATCATCGAATTCGCTTTCAACGCATTTAAGGTAGGGATAATCCATGCTCCAGATGTCGCCTGCGGTGGTGGTATAGCCTGCGCTCGAAGCGGAGTATACCGCATTGATTATCTCTCCGTCATAGTGCATAGCCTGTCCTTCTACGGATTCGACTATACTCTCAAGCTTTGATGAATAGCCGTATCTGAGACCTATGGTAGGTGTAAGACCATGCTCCTGATTGAATCTCAGGTGGGAGTATGCAGCGACTATCTGCGCCTTTATGGCATCGTCGTCCCATGTATCACCTATCTCATTATTCACCATAAGGCAAAGCAGTTCATGACCGTTCATTACAACGGTAGAACCTGAATTTTCATCATGCACCCTGAAGTACTCGCCTGCTACACTTCTGGTAGCGGTAAGCTTCTGCGGTGCTGCTTTTTCTGGATAATAGATAAGCGTATCCTGCTCGGGGAACGGTACTGTAAAATCATCTGGGTCGGTGATAGCGGCACTGTTGATCTTGAATCCCTTGCACTTTGTTTCGGCAGCTGACATATCATAATCGCATATAGCTGCTTTTTTATACTTAGGAAAACTCATCTTTTCAACAGTTTTCTGCTCGCTCTCCTGTTTATCCTCGCTGTCGGTAGGAGTGATATCCTCGTTCGCGGGGGTTGCGGGCTTGTGGGCTGTCTTTTCTGCTTTCTCTACTATGGCAGATCTGACAGGTTCCTTAGCTTTCACCCTTTTTGCAGGGTTGAAGGCACTGTCGGTCAGCATAAGCAGTCCGCAGCCGCCTGTGACAGCAACACCTGTCACCAGCAGTCTGATATGTGCTGCAAGCTGTCTTCTGATAGACGGTTTACCCGTATTTTCGTTTTTAGTCATGCTCATCACAATATTACCTCAAACGTTTAAGATTCGTATTTTAGGGCTAAAACGCCCACACTTATAGTTTATCAAATAAAGAGAAAAAGTCAAGACAAAGCTATTGTCTGTCCTGACTTTTCGTATGTCTTACCAAATGTTGCACAAAGACTGTCGATAGTGCTTATGCACTTTACCAGTTTTTGAAATACCTCTGACCATCGACTTCAAGACAGAACTGCAAGGTCTCAAACCAAGCTGATGTGGAACCGCCGCAGTATCTGGGAGCGTAGTAGTAGGTAGCACCGTTGGTGTTATCTTCGCCCTGAAGCGCTCTCAGTGCACAATCTCTTGTGTTCTGGGTGGGGACGGCAGTGCCGTAGTAATAGCTGTATATAGCGTCAAACTGTGTGGGAGCTGTGAGCACTGCCGAAATAGAATCTGGGAACTGGCTCGATTTTACCCTGTTGATTATAACGTTTGCAACAGCGATCTTACTTGCTTCTGAACAATTTCCTACCTCGCTCTGGAGAACGTAGCACAGCATCTCGAACTCATCATCTGTATAGCTGATGACGCTTTTCTTTTCGCTGTCCTTATCCTCAAGCTCGATAACGGTCTTTTCTTCTTTCTTTGTTTCCTTGCTGTCCGGTTTTTTGCCGGTGAAGTACTCAGCCATTGCATAGCCCTTTATCTCGCCATGTCTTACCGAATACCACACACCGTCATCGGTGCAGCCGTCAACAACTACTCTTGTGTCGGTGTCGAGTACTTCAAGTGCTTCCGCGCTTTTGCTGGGTTCTGCCCTGAGATTTACGGGCGACTCAACGTAAAGGAATGTCTTTGAAATACTTTTTACCTTGTTCTCCGTTTTCTTACCGGTCTCAGCCTTGACCTTTTTCTTTTCTGTCTTTTTCTCCGTGGCTGAAGTTGTCGTCTCGGTCTTGGAGGTACTTGTCTTTTTCTCTGCTTCTGTTACCTTAGCGGTATCGGGAGCTGAGACCTCCGCGAACTCATACTCGTTGATACTTGCCTTTCTCCATGTGACAGTATCCAGTGCGGTATACGCACCCTCGTCTCTCGCTGTGTCGGTGGTGTTTACATTCGCAGCCTTTGTTTCTCTGCCGGTATCTGCTTCTGCTCCTGCATTTCTGCCAAGCAGTCCGCATACGCTTATTGTGCCCACCGTTAGTACGCACAGAGCGCTGCTTCCAAGCAAAGTGCCGACCTTTCTCACGGACGGCTTCGCGGAATTCCGTTTAGCAGCCCTTGATCTTTTCTGCTTCATTTTTTATCACATTACCTTTCCGGGAGCCCCTTGCGAGACTTCCTGTCCGCAGCCGTGAGAGATGCTGCGGAGCTTTATATTTTACACCGGCGAATCCGGTGTAATAAGCATAAAGCGAATGATGACCTTACGTCATCAGTATTGCCAGCCCTTATAGACTGTCTTGTTCCCGTAGTTGTCTTTCCACAGCTGCGGGAAGTAGATATCCTTGCCTGCTTTGTTCTTGTAGGATGCTTCTATGGCATCGATATCATCATCGGGTGTAAGCTTCTTAGCTACTATTACCCATCTTAATCCTTCCTCTGTCAGCTTTGAACAGGTGGAAAGGGTTATATACTTATCGTTCTCGGTACATTTGATATCGCTTGAGTACCATGAACGTCTTGTTATCTCGTTGTACCAGTCATCGAATCTGTACTGGTCATCGGTGAAATCTCTGTAGCCTATGTATTCCCAGAGTTCTCCGTTGTCGTCTTTTTCGTCAGTGTTTATTATAAAGCAGCTGACCACGGCGTATTTGCATTTGCTCTCATATATGGAGTTGAACTCTATTATTGCATGGTCTTTCACGAAATCGGCGCCCTGTTCGTACTCTGACAGGTGAGTGAAATTTGTGCCCACCCAGCCCATGTGGTGACCGAATATGGTGATATTGTCAGACTGGCGTTCCTTGCCTATAACGCTCCATGCATCTGCGAATATACTGCCTGATTCGTAGTAATTGCCGTCGATATCCTTATAGAGATATTCGTCATTGTCCTTGCCCTGAAGTACGGGGAAGCTCATATACTGGTCGCCGTCGCTGTCCACGAAGCCGGGTATCTTTATCCAGCCTACGACATCGTCGTTGCGCTCCAGCAGTTTCTTATCCTTGACCCACTTCTGGACCTCACGCGCTCTGTAAGATTCATCGGGTTCTGCGATATCCACATTGTCACTGCCTGTATTTGCCTCATAGTCTATATTGTCATCGAACTTGGGCTCATACTGGTCGATAACTCCGCGGGCACGGTCTTTGCCGTCGCGTACAGTATCAATATGGTTTTTCAGCTGTCCTAACGATACGCAGAAGATACCCACTGAAGCAATAAAAACTATCTTCCTGACTATCTCGCTGCTCTTGTCCCCCTTCCAGGGGATGAAATATTTCAACAGTCCTGCAAAGCTGCCGGACTTCTTGCTGTCGTTCATATCTGTTGTTTCTCCTGCTATTGCTATCTATAATTGTTCTCCGACTTTTCGGGGTCATATCCCTGCGTCGGGTCTTGTTTGTATGATCAGTATTCCCAGCCCTTATAGACCTTGTTGTTGCCGTAAAGGTCGCGCCAGTATTTCGGAAAATATATATCCTTGTCGGGCCTTTCCTTATAGGATTTCACTATCTGGTCTATATTGTCATCGGGCGTGAGTTTCTTTGCCACTATTACCCAGCGCAGATCCTTCAGCAGTTTTGAACAGGTGGAAAGGGTGATGTACTTATCGTCCTCGGTACACTTGATATTGCTTGAATACCAGGATCTTTTGGATATCTGATCGTACCAGTCCTCGAACTTGTTGTCATCATCATTGAAATCCCTGCAGCCTACATACTCCCATACATCGCCGCCATCATCCTCGGGCTCAGTGTTTATCGCAAAACAGCTGACTATCGCATATCTGCGACCGCTTTCGTATATGGAATTGAACTCGATTATAGGATACTTTTTCAGGAAGTCCACACCCTGTTCGTACTCTGACAGGTGGGTGAAGCTTGTGCCTACATAACCCATGTGGTGCCCGAACACCGTGATATTATCGGTCTGTCCGTTTTCATCCATCACGCTGGCATAATCGATAAATATGCTTCCTGACTCGTAATACTCTTTATCAAGATTTTTTTTAAGATAGTATTTATTATCCTCGCCTCTTAAAACGGGGAAGTTTACATACTCTTCGCCGCTGTAATCGGTGAAGCCCGGTATCTTTATCCAGCCGATAACGTCCTTATTGCGTTTCAGCAGGGGTTTTGCCCAGTCCTGTAGTTTGAGCTTCTGCTGTGATGCCTCGGGGTCGGCTGCGTCATAATCATCGGCGCCTTTGTTAGCATCGTAGCTGACGTTCCCATCGAACTTAGGTTCATACTGAACAACGACTTCCTGTATGTAGGATTTCTGTTCCTCACGGCTCGCACCAAGATAATCACTGAGCTTGTTGAGTGACATCGAGAACAGTACCAGTGATGCGCAGAATGCCGCTTTGCGGACTACCTCGCTGCTCTTATCGCCCTTCCATGGGATAAAGTATTTTACAAACCTCAGAAAGAAATTTGAATCATCTCTGTCTGTCAGATTTGCGGTTTCATTAAACATTGCCATCGTTATGATCTCCTTGACCTATCGGTATGCCGCAAAGCTCACATACCATCTGCATAGTCTTCAGTACAGTTATCCTTCTGATCATTTCTCTGTCAAGTTTTTCATACTCTTCATAAAGTTTCAGCACCCGTGACAGTTCCTTGCTGCCATACCTTACTGAAACGTACACCGTACCCACAGGTTTTTCCTCAGTGCCGCCCGAAGGTCCTGCAAGTCCCGTGATGCCTACAGCACAATCGGTGCCGAAAAGCTTCCGGGCGCCAAGGCTCATCTCGCTTGCCACCTGAGAGGAATATACCGTGTATCTCTCCAGTGTTTCCTTTTTTACACCGAGGACTTTCATCTTTATATCTTCGGTGTATGTGCAGACACCGCCTTTGAACATTCCTGACGCGCCTGACACTGCTGTGATGCATTCGGAAACCATTCCGCCGGTACAGCTTTCGGCTGTTGAAATAGTGACCGATTTCATCAACATATATTTTACTACACCCTCTGTAACTATGTCAATACTTTCTGTTACCACTTTGTAGTCTTCCGCAAAATTCATCTGTCTTCCTCCGCTTTTTACTGACACATCATACAAAAAATCAGGGCTGATTTTGAACTATGTATAGATTTAGGTAATGTATCTAACTAAAAAATCAAGGTTTTTTCTATGCCTGATGTTACGCTTTTGTTACAGATATGAGGCATAAGTGTTTGATTTTTCGGACATTTAACACATTCAAAACCTCGGAAATTCGGGAGATCATCATCTTTGATCACCAATTTTTCACATTGATCAAGTACCAAAAACAGGACACAAAACTTAAAATTTGGAAGCATTGTAACCGTTGTGTAACCAAATTTACCAATTGTAACATTATACAAATTGAGATATTTTTTGTACAGCTGAAAGTTCCTGCATAATGCAAATATATGAAACTGTCAGCCGCTTGTAAGTGCTTGGTTCTCTTATCTGTTTTTTATAAGCGTCACGCTGGTAGCTTCTACAGCCTTCTGTATATAAGGCTCAAAATCAAAGCTTGCCTGCGCCTTTTCTACCTCCGCAAGTGACGGTCTTGTTTTGGGGTGCTTGGGTGTAAATACGGTACAGCAGTCCTCATAAGGAAGAATAGAAGTCTCAAAAGTGCCGATCTTACGGGCTATCTCAACTATCTCGGACTTGTCCATACCTATGCAAGGTCTGAATACGGGCATACGGCAGGCTGCATCGGTGCATACCATGGCATACATGGTCTGACTTGCTACCTGTCCCAGGCTTTCACCTGTAACAAGTGCCTGGATATCTCCGTCCTTTTCGCATATACGCTGTGCTATCTCCATCATAAGTCTGCGCATGAGTATGGTGAAAAGCTCCTCGGGGCAGTTGTCGCGCAGAAGCTCCTGTATCTCCGTAAAGGGTACGCAGAAGAACTTCACGTCGCCGCAGTAGGCTGTCATTAGCTTTGCAAGTGTTTCAACTTTCATCCTCGCTCTGTCGGAGGTGTAAGGCGGAGCCTCAAAGTGTATAGCTTCAACTACTGCTCCTCGGCGTGCCATCATATAGCCTGCAACAGGGGAATCTATACCGCCCGAAAGCAGCAGCATAGCGCGTCCGCTTGATCCTACCGGTATTCCGCCTGCGCCGTCAACGGGGTCGGAGTGTACAAAAGCGAAGTCCTCGCGTACTTCAACAGTTACTGTGACCTCGGGTTCATGCACATCAACTTCCAGATGAGGGAACCTGTCCAGTATAGCTCCGCCAAGTTCAGCGCATATCTCAGGGGATTTGTGAGGGAATTTTTTATCGGCACGTCTTGCGTTTACTTTGAAAGTCTTAGCGCCCTCAAGTACCTCTGCCAGATAGTCGGGTGCCTGCTCGCATATTGCTTTCAGATCCTTTTCGATAGCGCCGCTCCTGCAAAGCTTAACAATTCCGAATACCTTGGAAAGTCTGTTTTCAAACTCGTCTACATCGGGGTTCTCACCTAAGGGTTCAACGTACAGTGTTGATTGCGATTTAGTTACTCTGAACTCTCCTGCGCTTGCCAGCCTGCGCTTTATAGTCTTGACCATCATGCTCTCAAAAGTGCTCTTGTTAAGACCCTTGAGGGCTATCTCGCCATATTTGCAAAGAATTATTTCCTTCATTATAACAGCTCCTCCGTTGATTTTTTGTCGGGAACTGTCGGCACGTAACATAAATAATCCTACATATACCGACATTTCTCTTTATATATTAATATGGTATAAAACGTCCGTTCACATCACTTCAGCCTTGCCAGTTCGCTTTGTGCGGCTGAGATCCCTTCTATAAGTCCGTACAGATCGTCCTCGGTGGTATCGGGCGAAAAGCTTATGCGGAGAGTTGTGTCCATATCGCGTACAGGTATTCTGAACTCTGCCAGAACTCCGCTTTTTTTACCCTTGGAACAAGCTGAACCGCTGGAAACGAATATCTCGCGCTTTTCCAGATAGTGCAGCAGTACCTCGGATTTCAGCCCGTCCACGGTTATACTTGTAACATAAGGCGATTTTTCACCGCGGAAATTTATGCCGATGCCGCCGTTCTTTTCGCAAAGCCCGAATAGCAGAGATTCCAGCTTTTTCGCATTTTCAAGTCTTTCTGCTATGCTTCCGCTGTAATGCTTTACTGCTTCACCGAAGCCGCATATCAGCGGTACGGACTCCGTACCGGAACGCATATTTTTTTCCTGGCCGCCACCCATCAGCAGTGCGGGGATGTGCAGACCTTTGCGTATATAAAGCGCACCGATGCCTTTCGGGCCGCAGATCTTATGGGCACTCAGCGATATAAGGTCTGCCCCGAGGGTCTTTGTCTTTATGGGCAGCTTCATATATCCCTGAACGCAGTCGCAGTGGGTGATGACCTTCGGAAAACGCCTGTGTATCGCATTGAAAGCCTTGCTTACGGGGAGCACTGCGCCTGTTTCGTTGTTGACCAGCATCATGCTTACAAGGAAGGTATCCTCGTTTACCGCGTCAGCCACGGCATCGGCCGGTATCATTCCGTTCTCATCGGGAGATATACGTATGACTTCGCAGCCAAGACGTTCAAGCTCATCAAATGGACGTGCGGTCGCAGGGTGTTCTATCGTGGTGGTGACCACTCTGTGCTTTCGCTTTCCCTGTGATCTGTATGCCCCGAAGATAGAGGTGTTGCTGCTTTCTGTAGCGCCGGATGTGAAGAATATCTCCTCTGCGAGGCATCCGAGGCTGTCAGCTATGGCATTTCTTGCATCAGTGACGAGCAGCTCCGCATCAAGTCCGCAGCGGTGCAGCGATGACGGATTGCCGAATACCTCCAGCCCCTTCATGACTCCTGCTTTTGCGGCATCACAGGGCTTTGTGGTGGCAGCGTTGTCAAGATATATCAATACGCTCATTCCTTTCCGTTTTTGTAACATAAATTATATTATACCATATTTAGCACATGATTTCAACATAATAAGTGTGAACACCTTCTATGCCACAGGTTATCCGAAAGTTCATTTCTGTGATATCTTTTGTTCATGGAAGTATTGACATCGGTTTACATAAATGCTATAATAATCTGGGTAATGGCCATAATGGCGAAATATATGGATATCGGGGTGTATTATAATGGATAGCAACGAACTTCTGCAGCTTGCCTGCGAAGCCGCACAGAATTCCTATTCAAAGTATTCGGGTTTTTCTGTCGGAGCGGCACTGCTGACTGAGGACGGAAGGGTATTCAAGGGGTGCAATATTGAAAACAGCTCATTCTCGCTGACTATATGTGCCGAGCGCACAGCTATATTCAAGGCGGTGTCGGAGGGGTGTACAAGTTTCAAAGCTATTGCCATAGTAGGCGGTGCTGAGGGCAATTTTTCGCATCCTTGCTGTCCCTGCGGCGCGTGTCTGCAGGTGATGAGTGAATTCTGTGACGAGGACTTCTCTATAATTCTCACAAACGGCGAATTCACGCTTGATGATTTTCTGCCTATGCGTTTTGAACTGAATTGACACTATATCAGAGCACAGGATCTCCTGTGCTTTTTTCATGCAAAAAAGCGGAGAACAGCTACTCTCCGCTTTTGTTATCATATTCTGTCAGGATCAGTACATACCGCCCATGCCGCCTGCTGCACCTGCAGCAGCTGCTGCCATAGCTGCATCAGCAGCGGGATCCTTCTTGTCAGCAACAAGGCTCTCGGTGGTGAGTACCATTGCAGCTACGGAAGCTGCATTCTGCAGAGCACTTCTTGTTACCTTGGTAGGATCAACTATACCTGCGGGTATCATATCAACATACTCGGAGGAGTATGCATTGTAGCCGTAGCCAACCTTGCCGGAACGAACGATGTTATCAATGATAACGCTGCCTTCCATGCCTGCATTGGCTGCAATCTGTCTCAGAGGCTCTTCAAGTGCCTTGTATACGATCTGAGCACCGGTCTTCTCGTCGCCTTCAAGACCCTCTACCAGTGTCTTGACATCAGGCATAGCATTGATGAGCGCTGTGCCGCCGCCTGCAACGATACCCTCTTCAACAGCTGCCTTTGTAGCTGCCAGAGCGTCCTCGATACGCATCTTCTTTTCCTTCATCTCAACTTCTGTAGCAGCACCTACCTTGATAACTGCAACACCGCCGGAGAGCTTAGCAAGTCTTTCCTGCAGCTTTTCTCTGTCGAAATCGGAAGTTGTGGTCTCGATCTGACCCTTGATCTGGTGGATACGAGCCTGTATAGCCTCGCTCTCACCTGCGCCGCCAACGATTATTGTGTTCTCCTTCTGAACAACGATCTGTCTGGCAGAACCCAGCTGTTCGAGAGTAGCTTCGCTCAGTTCCATGCCAAGCTCGGTGGAGATAACTTCGCCGCCTGTCAGCACTGCGATATCCTGGAGCATTTCCTTTCTTCTGTCGCCAAAGCCGGGAGCCTTTACAGCAACACAAGTGAAGATGCCTCTCAGCTTGTTGAGTATCAGTGAGCTCAGAGCCTCGCCCTCAACGTCCTCAGCGATGATGAGGAGCTTCTTGCCCATTTTTACGATCTGCTCCAGCAGTGGGAGTATATCCTGCATATTGCCGATCTTCTTATCAGTGATAAGTACCAGAGCATCGTCCAGTACAGCTTCCATCTTATCGGTATCTGTTACCATGTAAGGGCTGAGGTATCCTCTGTCGAACTGCATACCCTCAACAACCTCGCTGTAAGTCTCAGCTGTCTTTGACTCTTCCAGAGTGATAACGCCGTCAGCAGTTACCTTCTCCATAGCCTCAGCGATCAGCTGACCGATAGTATCATCAGCAGCGGAAACTGCACCAACTCTTGCGATATCCTTGCTGCCTTCGATCTTCTTGGAGTTCTTTATGATAGCCTCAACTGCTGTATCAACAGCCTTAGCCATACCCTTCTTCAGTACCATGGGGTTAGCACCTGCGGCGATATTCTTCATGCCCTCACGTACCAGTGCCTGTGCCAGCAGAGTAGCTGTGGTAGTGCCGTCGCCTGCTGCGTCATTGGTCTTTGTAGCAACTTCCTTTACCAGCTGAGCGCCCATGTTCTCGAATGCGTCCTCCAGCTCGATCTCCTTAGCGATTGTAACGCCGTCGTTAGTGATAAGGGGAGCGCCGTACTTCTTGTCGAGTACTACGTTTCTGCCCTTGGGTCCAAGTGTTATCTTAACGGTATCAGCCAGCTGGTCGATACCTGCCTGCAGTGCTTTTCTGGCATCTTCGCCGTAAATGATCTGCTTTGCCATTGTAAATTACCTCCGTCTTGATAATTCATGATCCATAGTTCGGTTTGGAAATCGCTTCCTGCTATTTATGAAAAAAGCTCTGAACTATGATGATTATAATTTGATGTTATGCCTGATGTACCTGCCGAAGTTATTCAACTACTGCGAGTACGTCCTCCATTTTAAGAATGGTATATTCCTGACCGTCTACCTTGACTTCTGTGCCGCTGTACTTGCTGACCAGCACCTTGTCGCCTACCTTGACGTTCATCTCAACGTCCTTCTTGCCGGGGCCTACTGCTACTACTTCAGCTACCTGGGGCTTTTCCTTTGCAGAGCCTGCAAGTATGATACCGCTTGCTGTAGTCTCTTCAGCCTCGGTCATCTTTATAACGACTCTGTCCATAAGGGGTTTGATATTCATTTTAAGTTCCTCCTTGTATATAAAAATGTTTGTCGCAAAATGTTATTTTAGCACTCTTGCTATCCGAGTGCTAAGTATATTGTACCACGATTTTTCTAAATTGCAATACATATAGTATATTTTTGTAGATTTGCACAAAACTAGGTTTGCACATGACATGAAAATTGTGTTAGTATGTGTCTGTTATTTTATGAAAATTTATGCTATAATGAATGTAATTAGTATATGTGACAAAAATCATCTGTTGTTGACTTTGTGTTTATTCTTTGAATTTTTTTAAATATCGCGCTAGAAATTTATTGAATATTCATTAAAAATTAACTGCCAGTTCACAAAAGTTGATTGTAAATTTGTTATACTGTAATTACTAATTTAATATTTAATTTAATTCTGTTGTCTGTAAAAAGACTACATTATATTAAGCGCTGCAGTCCGGGTCGTGACTGAGCCAATGAAAGGAAGATGAAATATGTCACTGGGAAGAGTCTTGGTAGTTGATGATGATAAGAATATCTGTGAGCTGCTGCGTCTTTATCTTGAAAAGGACGGATATGGCGTTATCCTGGCTCATGACGGCGAGGAAGCGGTCGTAAAATTCAATGCACTGAAGCCTGATATCATACTGCTTGATATCATGCTGCCTGGCATCGACGGCTGGCAGGTCTGCCGAGAGATCAGAAAGAAGTCCAACGTACCGATAATCATGATAACTGCAAAGGTCGAGACATTTGATAAGGTGCTCGGTCTTGAGCTTGGTGCGGATGATTATATCGTCAAGCCCTTTGATACCAAGGAAGTTATCGCGAGAATCAAGGCTGTTTACAGAAGAGTCGGTCAGTCCTCTGCAGAGAGTGAGATCAAGGAAGTCAAGTATGACAAGCTCTCTGTAAATATGACAAGATATGAGCTGAGAGTAAACGGTCAGGTAATGGATACTCCCCCGAAGGAGCTGGAACTGCTGTTCCATCTGGCATCGAACCCCAACAGAGTTTATACCAGAGATCAGCTTCTTGACGAGGTATGGGGTTTTGAGTACTATGGTGACTCAAGAACTATCGACGTTCATGTTAAAAGACTTCGTGAAAAGCTCGAGGGCGTTTCCGATAAGTGGGCACTGAAAACTGTTTGGGGCGTAGGCTACAAGTTTGAAGTATCCGAAAACAACAATGAATAACGGCAAAAGTATATTTACAAGGTACTTTGCGATTTGCTCAGCAGTAATACTGATAAGCTTTTGTTGCTTAGGAACAGTATTACTGCTTGTTTCTTCAAGGTACTTCTTAGATGAAAAAAAGAGCCTCATGCTGAAAGATGCCAGGGCTCTTGCTTCATATACGCAGGAAAAAATGCTGGCGCAGCCTGACGTGTGGCGCGAAGATGTTGTGGCGGAGATGAAGACCTATGCCATAGGCAGTAATTCGGATTATCTGCTTTGCGGTGATGACGGCTATGTGGTTGCGGCGACGAGCGGCGATGTTGAGGATATAGATCCTGAACTGCTGCAAAAGTTCGACGGCAATACTACCTATTCATACGATGACCTTAAAGGGGCGCTGAAAGAGGTATGTCATATCACCGGTGATTCATTCACGGCTAACGGTCCGAGGTACTATGTGCTGGCGTATTCTCCTAAATCGGAGCAGGATAACTATACAAAGAACATCATGGAGATATTCATGATCAGTGCAATAGCTGTGCTGTTGGTTGTGATGTTCCTGGTGTATTTTGCTACGCTGAAGCTTACCGCACCTATAACGGAGGTCGCTGATATAGCTAAAAAGCTGGGAAGCGGCGATTTCTCGGTAACGCTGCCAGAGTATACCACCAAGGAGTTCAATGAGCTTTCCATAGCCTTCAATGAGATGGCGGCTAACCTGAAAAGCTACGATACCATGCGAAACAGCTTTCTTGCCAATGTTTCACACGAACTGAGAACACCTATGACTTCCATAGGCGGCTTCGTGGACGGTTTGCTCGACGGTACGATACCCAAGGCAAAACAGGGATATTATCTCAGGATAATCTCATCTGAGGTAGCAAGACTTACCCGTCTAGTAAAGAGTATGCTGAACCTTGCAAAAATAGAAGCGGGTGAGCTTGAACCGAACAAGACTACCTTCCCTGTTACCGAGCCCATACTCGATACGCTTCTGACATTTGAACCAAGGATAGATGAGAAAAACATCGAGATCCGCGGTCTTGATGTGCAGAGGATAAGTATGTATGCTGATATCGATCTTATCCATCAGGTGATGTATAACCTTATCGAGAATGCTATAAAGTTTGTGAATGACGGTGGATATATAGAGTTCTCCTTCGATGAGGGAGAGGACGTTACTTCCGTTTCAATTCGCAACAGCGGTGAGGGCCTTGCTGAGGATGAGCTCCCTCTGGTATTCGACAGATTCTATAAGACCGATAAATCCAGAGGTATATACGCTCAGGGACTTGGTCTGGGGCTTAATATAGCACGCTCCATAGTCGAGATACACGGCGGCAAGATAATGGTCAAAAGCCTTAAAGGTGAGTATACCGAATTCACATTTACTATACCAAAGGCCGCTAAAACTGAAGAATGATGAACGTCGGGGGACTGCTGTTCGCGGCAGTTCCCTTTTTTTACAACGGATAAAGAGGTGATACCCTGATGGATATTGAAAATGAGAACACCCGCGGTGAGAATGAAGCTGCTGAGGATATTACAGATGCCGCTGAAAAGCTGGCAAAGGATTCTTCAAACAGCTGGGATTACAGCAGGAGATTTTTTGCTATGCCTGAAGGTTCGGTAGAAAATGATGAGATAGTTGACGGAGATTTCTGGAAAGGCATAACCCTTCCTGCTATTGACGAAAAACCGCGCAAAAAAGGGTTCATAAAGCGTCTTGTGCTGCATATACTGTTCGCTGTGATATTTCTGGGTTCAGGTTTTGTTCTCGCGTGCATAAGCGTAAGAGGAAAAGGCGTGTTTTCAAACCTTGTTACAGGCGGAAAGCACATGACATTCAATGTAAAGGTATCTGACAGACCTGAGGCTCCCGATGAACTGAAGGACGATTCCGGCAGGTATACCGCACAGGGTATTGCTGAGGTCTGCTCGCCTTCGGTAGTATCCCTTGATGTATTCACCGATAAAAGCGAGATAATGCCTGCGGGAAAGGGCAGCGGTATCATACTCAGTACCGATGGTTATATCGTTTCTAATGCCCATGTTGTAGATAAGGCTAAATACGGTATAAAAGCAGTGCTGAGTGACGGTAGGGAGTATGCCGCTGAGGTCATAGGCTCCGATCCGCGGACGGATATCGCGGTTATAAAGATACCTGCCACAGATCTTATCCCTGCAGAACTTTGCGACTCCGATCAGGTAAAGCTTGGTGAGGATGTAGTCTGCATAGGCACGCCTGCGGGTTACAGACACTCTATAACCAAAGGAGTTGTATCGGGTACTGACAGAAGAGTAGTCCCCGAAAATTCCAACAGGAGCGTCAGCTGTATACAGGTGGATGCAGCCATAAACCCCGGAAACTCAGGGGGCGCTATGTTCAATATGTGGGGTCAGGTCATAGGTATAACCTCATCAAAGCTGGCATCTATAGACTATGAGGGCATAGGCTTTGCCATAGCAACAAACGAGGCAAAGTCTGTTATAGAAGAACTTATCGAGTACGGTGCAGTCAAAGGCAAGGCGCGTATGGGTATCATGTTTATTCAGATATCCAAAGCTACAGCCGAGCTTACAGGCTCCACTCCGGGACTCAGTGTTCAGTCGATAGCTTCCGACTGCGATGTGGCAAATACCGACCTCCGACCCGGTGACCTCATAACCCATATCAACGGTACTGATGTCAATGATATCGAGGACGTTCCCGCATTTGTTAGAAAAATGGAACCCGGTGATGAAGTGACCTGCCATGTAGTCAGACTGACCGACGGCAAAAATAAAGAATTCGATATCAGTTTCAAACTGATGGACGACAGAGGCTCTCTCGCCGAGGATACCGACGAATAAAACAATACACTTGATTTGACAGGGAGTAGTTATGTTTGCTAACGCAGCTACCCCTGTCTTTTTCTTTATAAAAATCTACCCCTGCTCAAAAGAGTTAAAAGTCTGTTTGGATCCAAACAGGTTCGGGGGATAACTTTTCTGAAGAAAAGCTATCCCCCGATAGGTAATATAAACTTCTATATGAGCACCCGCCGTGAGTACTGCCTTTTGATCATTTCCAGATATCATCACCAAGGGATGATATGTAGGCTGTGAGTTCTTCTGCCATCTCATACTGTTCGGATATTCTGGGGTGGCCGGGTGTAGCCTTGCCTGTACGGGTGAACATGAAATGCTTTATATGCTCGTCACCGAGTTCATTTGCTATCTCATCGATCGCCTTATCCCATTCGGGATCGTGACCTAGAACTGTGAGCAGGAGGACGAAATAAGCCTTGGGATATTTTACGCGCAGATCTTTGATGATAGTCTTATAGCCCTCTTTCCAGCGTGTACGGAAAGCCGCGTCTGTGATATCCGGATCACCGTCGGCTTCGTTGTGGCTGTCATTCTGTCCTACAGCGAATATGACCACGTTCGGGGTATATCTGCCGAAGTCCCACGGGGTATATCCTTTTTCGCCCTCGGGAAAATAGCAAAGCTTGTTGTAGGCAGTTTCCATGCCGATGAAATCAGGGGAATGATACCAGCCTGTGTTATCAAATACAGATATTCCGCCCTGGGCTGTACAGTTCAGCTGCGCCCCGAGATTTCTGGCAGTTATAGCTGCATAGCTGTACCACGCATTATCGTAGATGCCGTTTTGTCCTTCGGGGTCTGTCTTGCCCTCGTAGCCGTGGGCTTCAACTACCGCGCCTGCTGATACGGAATCGCCGTACACTTCGATTTTCCTTTTTGGAAGAACAGGGGCATCGAGCACCTCGCCGTCAATAATAAATCCCAGGAATTTGAAATAGTGGGAAGCATCCTGACGCTTGAAAAGCACTATCTCGTGCTCGGTGTCTTCAAGGGAGTCTGCAAGGGTTACACAGTACTCTTTCTCCCATTCGCTTTCGTCACCGAAATCTACGCTGCACACCTTTCCGTCTATGACATACCCCAGTGACATTTTATTGAAAAAACGCCTGTTGTATATCACAGCACTGACACTTGTGCCTTTGAACCTCATGCGCACATTTGAACCTGCCCATATAAATACAGGCGCATTAGGATCGTCAAAGTCTATCCTGCCCATATAGGACATTTTGTCTGTGGGACTGATAAGCTTTTTTTCTTCATTGATCTTTGTTTCCATAACCATACCCTCCATTTTTAACCTTATATCTTTCAGCGCTATTCACGCTGCTTCCTGCTACTTATGCCATACCACCACATCGCCCGAACTTTTTGCTATGCTTATATCTGCATCGGGGAATCTCTCTTTCAGCAGACCTTGCATATATTCGCAGAAGATATCCTCGGTGTAGAAATGCCCGGCATCGAATACCACAAGACCTGCGTTGTAAGCATCAACAAAGATATCGTGCTTCACGTCTCCCGTGATGTAGCCGTCACAGCCCTTGGAAAGCACTTCACCGAGAAAACTTCCGCCGCTGCCGGAACATACAGCTATCCTTTTCAGCAGACCGTCATTCGCCTTGTCATACCTCACCGTGGGACAGCCCAGTTTTTCCTTGCAGATATCAGCAAGAGCTTCGGCGGTAACACCTCTTTGTTCGCATATACAGCCCATTTTTGCACCGTTTTCCTCAGCTATGCAGTCGATAGGTGTAAGACCAAGTTTTTTGCAGAGTATATCATTCATCACAGCGCTGTCAAAATTTGTATGGGCTGAGATAACGCTGATATCGTTCCTGACAAGTACACCTACCACGCTGTCGGGATCGAGCTTTTTTATGCCGCGGAAGATCACGGGATGATGAGTAACGATAAGGTCAGCACCTGTATCTGCTGCCTCTCTTGCCACATCTATGGTACAGTCAAGGGATAAAAGTATCTTATCTGCCTTTCTGCCTTTATTGCCCACACAAAGTCCGCTGTTGTCGTAGCTTTCCTGCAATCGGAAAGGGGCTATTTCCTCGATGAATGCATATACTTCTCCTGCCGTATACATAATGATCCTCCTGTCTGCTATAAAAAGACACCTCCGGCATTTTCTGCCGGAAGCGCCGTACTGTCTTTATTTTTTTCCGAACAGACCCTTTTTCGCAGGCTTCTTTCCAAAATCCTTAGTCGGGTCACCGAAGCGTTTCTTGTTCTTCTCGATATCCATTGTCTTATCGTGTACGCTTGCAGTCATAATTCCTGTCATCTGCTGCATCAGCAGATTAGACTCAAACAGCTCAACAGCTTCTTCACAGGTCTCAGCTTCACCGTTCACCATAAATTCCTTGATCTGACCTATATTATTCATGTAGTCCATATCAAGCTCCATGAAATCTATCTTTTTCCTGAGCGCTGCCAGATAATCGTCACGCTGTTTTTCAAGCTGCTTTATCCTGCCTGCCAGAAGCTCTATCTGCTCGGTGATACCTTCATTTACCTCTTTCTGGTGCTCCCTGACTTCGGAAAGCTTCTGGATGTAGTATTTGTTTGTCTGTCTGAATCCGAATATTATTACTGCAACAAAGCCCAAAAGAGGGATTATCCATAAAAATCCTGTATGGAATGCTGCAAAAAGTATCAGTGCAAAAATAAGAGCGCCGATCAGCACATATATCATAGTCTTATTACGTTTTCCGTTAAAATCGTACTCACGTTCCGCTTCAGAAACGTCCCTTATATATATTTTCAGATATTCCTTGTTTTCCTTGCTGACCTCAACACCGTCAGCTATCTCGAAATATCTGTTGATATAGCATTCTGCCAGCTCCATTTTTTCAAGCTCGGTCATTATTATTCACCCTCTGATACTTAGTTATGAAAAGAGTATACCAATACAGCTATGACACAGGTCAAAGTGTATATAGTAGAAGTATAACACAACTGTTCTGTTTTGTCAATGATAATATTATTATTTTATTCAATAAAATTATAATAGTGTAATTTTTTCTGTACCGTTCCACCAAAAATGCCATTATTTTACAGAGGTGGGTTAGCAGTTAACTAAAACTAATGCTAATATAAATTTTCATATAGCCTATATATAACCAGTTAATAATCAGAAGAATTTCTTAAATTCGCTTAACTTCCATTGACAGAATATAATTTTTGTACTATAATAATTATATAGATATATATTAAATGTGTAGACAAAAAAACGACAACAGGCGACGGATATGACCGTTAGTCTGTATACTTCACTTCAGCCGCCGGCAAAGACAGGCAGGCTGTGTGTTTGTACGGACTTTTTTTGTCTTAACGAACTTAAAACAGGAGGATATGATATGTCAAAAGCAAGCTCTATCGGAAAAGCTGTTGCTACTTTACTGATCATCGGCGGAGTAGGCTTCGGCGGCTGGAAGCTGTACAAGAATTACGCCGGTCCTGAGGCTAACAGCAGCGATAAGGTATACGTTCAGAAGGTGGCAAACGTAAACACCGTCACGGGTGCGGATCTGTTTGCAAACAGCTTCCCGGGCGTTATCGTTTCGCAGAAATCAGTGGATGTAAAATACGACAGCACCAAGACCATAAAGGATATACTCGTTGCCGAGGGCGACAAGGTCAACAAAGGTGACAAGCTGTTAACTTACGATACCGATGCTATCAAGATCGAGATCGACACTGCCAAGCTGGATGTAGAAAGGGCTCAGAACGAGATCGACACCAACAACCTTCAGATAAAGCAGTACGAGGAAGAAAAGAAAAAAGCCAGCGAAGATCAGGTAGTATCCTATACAAACCAGATACTTCAGCTGCAGAGCGACAATGCCAGAAAGGAATACGATATAAAGGCGAAGAACGTGGAGATCAAAAAGCTTGAAAGCTCCATGAAGAACGCCTATGTTGTAGCACCTATAACCGGTACTGTAAAGGAGCTGAAAGATCCGTCATCAGGCATGAATGATGAATACGACTACCGCTACGGAGAATCGGACGGAGATGCTATAATGAAGCTGACCGCCGAGGGTGACTACCGTGTTAAGGGTGTATTCAACGAGCAGAACAGCAGTTCCATATACAATGGTGCCGAGGTGATACTCCGCAGCAGGATAGATGACACCTGTACAGAAGGTGTTGTCAATGAGATAGACACATCACCTCAGAAAAACAATGATGATATGTACGGCTACCGCATGGACGAAGATGAGCAATCAACTTCATCGAAGTATGCTTTCTATGTTGAGCCCGAATCACTTGAAGGCTTCAGGCTCGGACAGCACATCCTCATAGACACCGACAACGGCAGCGATGTGGAAAAGACAGGTATATGGCTGTATGCGAACTTCATACTCAAAGAGGGCGACAAATCCTACGTATGGGCAAAAAAAGGTGACAAGGATGTTATCGAGAAGCGCTACGTAAAGATAGGCAAGGAAGATACTGACTACGGTGACTGCGAGATCCTCGAAGGACTGTCACCTGATGATTACATAGCATACCCTGCTGACTATATCAAGGCAGGTCTGAAGACGACTACTAATTCATCCGACAAGGACATACCCGAAAACGAGCTTGACAAGTCAGGCATGATGGAAGACGGTATGATGGATGAAGGAATGATGGACGAAGGTATGATGGATGAGGGCGACATGGGTACGTCCGATAACTTTGTATCAAACGAAGACGGAAGCTATTCAATGACAGATGAGGACGGCAATTTCATAGAGGGTGCTGCTGACGGTTCAACAAAAATAACTTCACCTGACGGCGGTGTTATTGAAATGGATGCTGATGGCAACTTCATCCGCGGAAATATCGACGATGAAGGCAACTTCACATTTGACTATGACGGTGAAGCAGCTGACGGCGGTGATGCACCTGCTGACGTAAATGACGGCAAGGCAAAGGCTGATACTACCGAGAGCGAGGAACCCGATGTTACCTTTGAGGAGCTCTACGGCATCTCCGAAGCTGAATTCAATGCCATGTCCACCGACGAGAAGGACGAGTTCCTTAAAAAGCATTACAGCTGAGAAAGGCGGACAATATGGTATTTGAACTGAACAATATATTCAAGGACTATATGCAGGGCAAAGAACCTGTCCCCGTACTGAAGGACATCTCACTGAGTGTTGATGACGGCGAGTATGTTGCTATAATGGGACCTTCGGGCTCGGGTAAATCCACACTGATGAACATAATCGGATGCCTTGACAAGCAGACAAAGGGCAGTTTCATATTCGATGGTTCGGATATAATGAAATGCAGCGACAAGCAGCTTTCGGATATACGCAATACCAAAATAGGATTCGTTTTCCAGAACTTCAATCTTCTGCCAAGACAGTCGGCTCTGGAAAACGTGGAGCTGCCCCTGCTGTATGCGGGCTTTTCAAGAAAGAAACGCCGTGAGATGGCAAAGGAAGCCCTTCGCAGAGTAGGACTTGAGGACAGGATGAACTTCAATCCCACTCAGCTTTCCGGCGGACAGAAGCAGAGAGTAGCAATAGCAAGAGCAATAGTGAACAAGCCGAAGCTTCTGCTGGCTGACGAGCCTACGGGCGCACTGGACACAAAGTCGGGCGATGATGTAATGGAGCTTTTTGAGGAGCTCAACGGCGACGGCGTGACCATAGTAATGATAACCCACGAACCCGAGATAGCTGAGCACGCAAAGCGTGTGATGTACATACGTGACGGTGAGCTGCACAGCGGTGCATTCAACAGCCGCATAAAGAAAGAGGAGGAGCAGAGCGAATGAAAAAACTTATAATACTTCTTCTCTGCGTAGCAGTACTTGGCGGCGGCGGATATTTCGGCATCAAAAAATACAAGGACAGCAAGCAGGAGAAAGTCATCGTAGACGTAGTACCTGTAAACCTGATGATGCTGCCGAGCGATTATTTCGATTACTACTTTGACGATATTGACGGTGAGATAGTAGCATCGAACACGCAGAGAGTGTACATAGACACGGAAAAACTTGTAAAGAAAGTATACGTCGAGGAAGGACAGAGCGTCAAAAAAGGCGATGCGATACTTGAATACGATATGACTGTAGTTGAGCTGGAGCTTGCACAGAAAGAGAATGCCGTAAAGATAGTTGAGCAGGATATTAAAATGGCAAAGAAGGAGCTTGAAAAGATAAAGACCTACAAGCCCTCCGAGGACGCACCTCAGCCGCCCGAGCCTGATTATCCCGACTTCCCTGATGATATGCCCGATGACAGCATACCTGACGACAGCATACCCGATGATATTGATCCCGATATCCCCGACGGTCCCCCCGCACAGCTCATAACTGATGTGGTCAAGCCTGCATTCACACCGGCAGAGGGCGTAGGAACAATGGAGATGCCTTATATCATCAACTGCACTCAGGAAGCTGAGATATCCAAGGAATTCATGATAAGAATGGCAAGCGAGAAGAAGTACGCGGAGATATGCGTATACGACGAAGCATTCAGATACCTGTTCAAGTGGATAATCGTACCCGCAGAGAAGACCGCCCCCGAAGAGCTTGTAAGCTGGAAGGTATGTGACGGCATAACCATTGACGAGGACGGCAACCCCTCGATAGATACCGATGTCAAGCACTACGGCAAACTGAGCTTCACTCACCCGACTACCAAAGAGAAGAACGAGGATTCTTCAATGCCCGAGGACGAAAATACCGAGCCTGAGATCCCGGAGGAGCCGGAGGAATACTTTGAGGACTATGAGCCTGCCGAAAACTACATCGACCCCGACAGCAACGATTATATCTATTCCCGCGAGGATATCAAGGGTATGATATCCGACAAGGAGGACGAGATAAAACAGCTGGAACTTGATCTCAAGGGCGCGAAATTCGAGCTGAGCACAGCAAAGAAGCGCAAGATAGACGGCAAGCTGTATGCTGAAATGGACGGCATAGTAAAGAAGATAGGCAAGGCTTCCGGTGAAGAGAGCGATGAAGAAGAACCTGTCGAGGAAGACGAAGAAGATATCTACGAAGAGCCATCGGCTGATGACCGTGCATTCGCTGTTATACAGGGCGAAGGCGGCTCAGAGGTGATATTCGATGTGACCGAGCTGAATCTGCTGAACATACAGATCGGTGATCCCATGACACTGACATCATGGGATACAGGCAACGAAGGCAAGGCCGAGGTAACAAAGATAGACAATGAACCTGTAAGCTACAATAGCCACAGCTGGGGCGAAAATCCCAACAATTCAACTTACAGGGTACACGCCAAGTTGACTGAGGGTGAAGAAAACTTCTCACTGGATGACTGGATACAGGTACGACCCGACAAGAAAAATACCGACACCAATAAGTCTTCTGATTCGATATACCTGCCGATACACTATGTAAGGCAGGAGGGCGGCGACTATTACATAATGAAAGCCGATGAAGACGGCAGACTGAAAAAGCAGTATGTGAAAGTCGGACAGATAATGTACGGGTATATCATCGAGATAAAGGGCGGACTGAGTTACAAAGACAAGATATGTTTCCCATTCGGCAAAGACGTCAAGGAGGGTGCCAAGACCCGCGAAACTACCGAGATACTCCAGCCCGAGAACATGGACATATTCTGAGGAGGTAAGCTATGATAGAAAATGTTAGGCTCTCCCTTCAGGGAATAGTGAGCCATAAGATACGTTCTTTCCTTACGATGCTGGGCATAATCATTGGTATTGCGGCTATAATCGCCATAGTATCCACCATTGAAGGAACTAACGAACAGATAAAGAACAACCTTATCGGTGCAGGCAACAACACCGTTAAGATATCACTGATGGAGGGTGATTCGGAAACAGATTTCAGCTGGACACCCGTACCCGATAACATAAGAGTGATATCGGAGGACAGCAAAAAGAGGATAGTCGATCTGAGCGAGGTAGAAAGCTGTACTCTTTACCGTCAGAGAGATACTCTCGACAATCTGTTCTACCTGAACAAGAAGATAGAATCCTCGATAATATACGGTATCGATGAGGACTACTTTTCCGCAATGGGATATGAGATAGCAGAGGGCATAGGCTTTTCTGACAAGCAGTACAACGACTTCTCAAAGGTAGCCATAATAGACACCAGTATGCAGAGAGGCCTATTTGAGGGCGAGAACCCGATAGGAAAGATACTCGACATCAACGGTGAGCCTTTCAGGATAATAGGCGTTGCCTGCAAGCGCACAGGTTTTGAGCCTGTTATAAACAGCGTTGAAGATTATTTCACCTACAACAGTTCGTCGAGCGGACTGATATTCATACCTACCAATGACTGGGGCATACTTTTCCACTATGACGAGCCGCAGAACTGTGTGGTGCGTGCAAAGGACACCGACAGTATGACAGGCGCAGGCAAAAAGACAGCGGATATACTCAATGAGAATATTCAAAAGGCGAGCGTTGACACAGAGCAGCAGCCTGAGGAGGGTATGGCAAATACCCTTGAATACAAGAGCGAAAGTCTGCTGGAACAGGCTAAGAAGCTTCAGGATCTTTCAAAGTCCACAAACCAGATGCTTATATGGATAGCAGGTATATCGCTGCTTGTAGGCGGTATCGGTGTTATGAATATAATGCTGGTATCCGTTACAGAGCGTACCCGTGAGATAGGACTTAAAAAAGCACTCGGTGCAAGAAAGACACGTATACTTGCGCAGTTCCTGACTGAGGCATCTGTACTGACCACCATAGGCGGTATACTCGGTGTACTGATAGGAATAGGCTTATCAGAGGTCATAGCTAATATCGCTGAGGTGCCTGTATCGATATCCACCCCTGCGATAATAGTATCTGTAGCATTCTCCATGGTAGTAGGTATAGTCTTCGGACTTATCCCCAGTATCAAGGCTGCAAACCTCAATCCTATAGATGCACTTCGCTACGAGTGATATTTACACTGTACAAGAAAAATCTGCTATACATCAAAAAGGCGGAGAGCCATGTGCTCTCCGCCTTTATCGTTTTATTATTCGGCTTCTTCCTCAACGGGTACATAGGAATCGTTGAACATAAGGAGCTCCCAGTAAGTCTCGCCGTCAGCCTCATACTTCGCCAGTGAAAGATACTTCATATCGGGATCGAGCATGACCGCCCTGTGCTTTTCGGAGCTTATCCAGCTGTCAAAGACCTCTTTTGCATCAGCGCCGCCCTTTGCGATGTTCTCGCCGCTGCGCCACCATACCATGCCTTCACTGCTCAGTACAGTATTATACGAACTTTCCTTCTCATCTGGTCTGGTATGGCTGAAATTCTCAGCCAGCTCCTTCGCCCTTATATCCGCTGCCTTATCGAGCTCATCAAGGCCGTACACATAAGGCATATCGTACTGCTTTCTTACCTCATTGACATAGCTTAGCATCTCACCGGTAAGGGAGCTGATATCATTATTCTCATCAGCTGCAGAGCCGTAATCTATAGGGGGACGCATAGGCTCAAGCCCTATCTTGTCGATATCCACCTTTACATCGGGATCAACATGGTCATCGGTATAACCGTAGGGAACAAGCTCCCTGCCGTTGATATAGAGTACGTTCTCCCATGTGGTAGTCAGAAGATCGTCACCCAGTCTGTAAACATTATAGAACCAGCCGTCATTAACACCCTCAGTATAAAAGCCCTCATCATCAGCCTTGATCTTTATCTTTGAACCCGTATTCTCTTTGAGTTCAAAGGTCTTGACGATCTTGCCGTTACTGTCCTTGATCCTGTATTTGCCCTTCTCGGTACACTCTATAACATGATCCTTATTTATCCTGTAGGACGAAAAAGAAGTTGCTTTATACTCAACAGGGCTGCTGTCAATATACAGCTTGCCGTCCTTGAGCTCTATCATATGGTTTTCGTATACAAATCCTGCTGCGGGCTGATCATCCCTTGTAAGAACCAGCTTGCCGTCCTCTTTTGAGAATTTCACCTCAGCACCGCTGTCATCCTGAACGGCAATACCCTTGACAGTATCTCCGTTCTCCATAAACGAATAACCTCCGTCAGGTGATGCGAATATCACATTTCCGCCAAAGTCAACAGACTCACAGCTGAGCTCAGGTATCTCTGCAGCAAGAATGACTTTCTCTCTGCCGCTTTTGTCTGTCTTTTCAGATCCGCCGCCCTTAGCATTACTGCTTGCCGCAGCACTGCTGTCAGCTTTCTTCCTGATCTCATTGTCATTACCGCCCTTTTTATCGGCAATAACAATACCCACACCAAGTGCTGCAACTGCAGCAAGGCACACGATGTTTTTTACGTTTGCAGCTTTCTTTAAATTCATATTTTATCCTTCTGTCTTTCTGTATTTTTACACAAATTAAATTGTTATCTCACATTAATTAATTATACCGCACCGCAGAAGTTTTGTCAAGTATTTTATCACTGCCGAAACACAGGGCGCATACCAAAATA
Organism: Ruminococcus albus 7 = DSM 20455; assembly: GCF_000179635.2. Lineage (NCBI taxonomy): Bacteria > Bacillati > Bacillota > Clostridia > Eubacteriales > Oscillospiraceae > Hominimerdicola > Hominimerdicola alba. The sequence goes on from NC_014833.1 coordinate 130,308, forward strand.
CACCCGTGGCGTAAGTACTGCCTTTTTTCGTCTTTACATTTTTATTGTGATGTGATATAATACATTTATGGTGGATGTCGTATATTAATATAGTACCCTTAAATGTATTTGGCGGCATTCCTGAAAGGAGAGATCTCATGTACGAAGAATTTGCGGCATGGCTGGATGAAAAGCTTGAGAACGGACTGCCAGATGAAGCGGCAGCTGCTAATTTCAATATATACGAGGAAGAGAACAACGGCTGGTCTGTACAGCTGGTGGCATCCGACAGATTTGATGCACAGGACGATGAATGGGCTTGTTTTGAAGTATATTCATCGCAGGAAGACCTGTATTACTGGGAAAAGGAATACAGCTGGGAAGAAGCACACGAAGATGTCCGTGAACTGATATCCGCTTATCTTGAAAATGGCAGATACTCGGATATGCTGAAAAACTACCGCGCTGTTGGTTTCGGCTTTGTTGACGGCGATCTTGAACTTGCCTACGTAAGGGAGTGATATCATGACCGATCTTGATATTGTAATGCTGGTGTGTCTTGCAGGCGCCGCCGCAGCTCTCTTGGTTATTGATATCAGGTTGATAAAGGCTTTGAGAGCCGCAAAGGATAAAGTCATACTGCCTGAGATATGGGATTTTGTATTTATGGTGCTTTTCGCTGCGGGCACAAGCTGTTGTTATGCGGTAGATAATATGTCACCGGTGGTATACGTGCTTGCGCTTATAGTCACAGTGCTGTATCTGCCGTGTGCGTTCACCGTCGTAACTCCCGTGGGCATTATCGTCCCCGAGATAAAAAAGGACTGTCTACGACCTGCCGAAAAATACAGCTACGATTATACACAGTGCAAGGTCATCAAAGAGGTCCTCAACATCTACTACAACAACGGCAGACCGTTTAAACTTTATATCGGCATAAAAAGCACCAAGCTTATAACTATGCTGAACGACAACTATGAAAAGCACGGATACGAAAATCCCATGCTGAGAGGTGGATAAAATGGATATAACTAAACTGCTCATAATGGCAGACGATACAGACAAAAGCTTTGACGGACTTTTCAGCGGGGCAGGGCATATCGTGGGTATAGTGTTGATGGTCACAGGACTGTTGCTGTTGTATATAGCCTTCAAGGTCGCTAAGGGATACAGCTTCATGCCTACCTTCGGCACTGAAACTATTATTGAAGAGGATACATACGTTGAGGGGACTGCCAGGACGGTGGAAAAGTCAGTCACAGCCATACCTGACCCTAACGGAGGCAGCGACAAGGAGTTTGTCGAGTGGAAGATAGTATATACCGTAAACGGCGAGGAGTATGCACAACAGATACCGGATGACGGATATTCCGAGGGTGACGATATCAAAATAAAGTACGATCCGAAGAAACCGTCGGATTATTATCTTGATGACGGAGATGCTCCCGATGAGCCCGATGACAGTGCTTCGGATGACGGCAAAAGCAAAACTGCGGGTATCATACTCGCCGTACTTGGCGTGCTGGTCATGCTTGGCGGTGCGGCACTTTTCAGATCATGATCATAAGGAGAGGACAGCGATATGCTGCCCTCTTTTTTTGTAAAAAATCGTCATAGATTTCTGTGCAAATTGTTACAATTATGACAGCCTTGATACCGTTTTTTTACCGGCGTAAAATATGTAAAAATCCCCTCACGAATGGTCGGAAATCCCCGAATTTTTCGGCTTTTTTTGTTGATTTGGATTGTTAAAACATATAATCAAGGAAATAGAATGGATATTTTTGAGGCAATTTTATTGTGCATTGTTGCTGAAAATTAAGCTAAAATTAAGCTGTAAAGTGTTTACAAAATGGAAAACCATTGTAACCTTCTTGTAATCATTCGCGAAATGTGTTATCATAGTCATCGTGAACAAAAGACAGAGATAAATCACACAGACAGATCAGAAAGGATATTGATATGACTAAACTCAAGATCGCAGCCGTAGTAGTATGCATGATAGCCACAGGAGCTTTCGCAGGATTTACATATCAGGCAGTAAGCAACGGCAGCGCTGATGAAGATGTAACTGTAAGATCATTCACCGAGGTAACTACTGATGATGAGGACACCACTGATGATGAGACCACATCCGATGAAACTGTTACCGATGATGAAACTGCTTCCAAGGAAGTTACCGCTGAGGAGGATACTCTCGCAGTGACCACAGCAGTTACAGCAAAGAAGACTGAGAAGGTCACAAAGAAGAAAGCCGAGAAGTCTGAAGCAAAGAATACTTTAAAGAAGACTACAATAAAGATCTCAGATGAGGATCTGAAAAAGGCAGCTCCTGCACCTGCAGTTACTGCAGCTCCCGTTGTTGAGGAGGTACCTGTTACCGAGGCGTATACCGAGGCACCCGTATATGAGGAGCCTGTGTATACCGAGAGTGAGCCTGTTTATGAAGAGCCTGCTGAGGAGACCGCAGAGGTTACCGAGGCTGCACCTGTTGAGGAAACTGCTCCCGCTGAGGAGCCTGCACCCGAAGAACAGCAGGACAACGGCAGAAAGGTACAGGTGACTGATGAAGAGTATATATGGCTCTGCAACGTTGTAGGCCATGAGTACGGCTCTGACTGGATAGCCATAGAAGAAAAGGCTAAGGTCGTTGAGGCTGTTATGAACCGTGTTAAGGATCCCCGTTTCCCTAATTCTATATGGGGCGTTCTCACTCAGCCTTATCAGTTCTCAGGTCTTGAATGGACACTTTATCTGGGTACATTTTCCTATCAGGTAACACCCAGTGTAAAGGCAGCGGTTGACCTTTACCTCGAACACCCCGAGCAGTTTAACCACGGTTATAACTCTTTCTGGGGCGATGGCAGCATGAACCATTTCTATTCCATTTGATCACATAATAAATAGTAAACGGAGGAAGCGCAGCGCTTCCTCCGTTTTTATCGTTCTATTTACCGGGGGCAGTCTCTGTCACCCTGTCTATAACTATCGTCAGCAGATTGCATATAAGTATTGCAAACAGCAGTCCTTGCGGTATATCGGTAAAGAACCTGAATACGCAGGTCAGAAAACCTGCAGCTATACCGAATATTATTTTGCCGATATTGGTCGAGGGGGTAGTCACTGTATCGCAGCAAAGGAAGAATGCCGCAAGCACAGTACCGCCTGCAAGTATCTGGTATAATCCGTCCTTTCCTGCTATTGCCGAGAACAGGTATATCGTTCCCAGGAAAGCAGCAGGCTCATACAGGGATATCACTCTCATGGATACCAGATAGAAAGCACCTGTCAGCAGTGCTATTACAGATACCTCGCCCAGACCGCCGCATACTCTGCCGAGGAACATATCTCCGTAGGAATCTACGCCCGACATCAGCGATAACTCGCCGTAGCTTGGCATATCAGCTGAATTGACATCAGGTTCATAGTATATGAAGCTGGAACGGAATATGAACCAGCATACCAGTCTGCTTGCAACAGCGGGGTTGAATATGTTTTTGCCAAGTCCTCCGAACAGATGCTTGAATACCACTATCGCTATAAAGGTGCCTATGGCAGCTTGCCAGAAGGGGAATCCCGTGGGCAGCATATAGGCGAATATCATACCCGTAACTGCAGCCGAAAGATCATTTATGCTGTTCTTGCGCTTCAGTATCAGGCATATGATGAATTCCCACAGCAGCGAAGTTAGTATGCAGAAGCCTGTAAGCAGCAGTGCCGAGCCTCCGAATAGTATTCCCGAGAGTATCAGCGAGGGCAGCAGTCCTACCATCACATGGGTCATTATCTTTGATACCGAAGTATCCTCTTTTATATATGGTGCAGAAAACTGTTTCAGTTCTGCGATCTCAGGTCTGAAATCTGTCACTGCTCCTCACCGCCCTTCCTGTCAATGATCTCTGCTGCTTCGCGTATTACTTTTGTCAGCTCACGTTTTGCAGGACATACATAAGTGCAGGCACCGCATTTTATACAAAGATCGGGGCGCAGTCTTTCAAGTGCGGCCTTGTTCCTTCTTTTAAGTGCTTTTTCTATTCTCATAGGCATGAGCTTTGCAGGACAGGCGTGCGCACATCTGCCGCATTTTATACAGTTTGTCTTCTGCTGAGGGTCATTAAGACTTCCCTTGCCCGGTGCCAGAGGTTTCATGAATATCAGCACAGCACTGTCCTCTGCTCCCAGTGGAAGCTCAGTGTCAGTAACTGATCTGCCTGTCATAAGACCGCCGATTATCAGCTTTTCAGCAGGCTTTGTGTTAGCATCCGCATAATCCAGCAGCGCTGAAAGAGGTGTGCCTATGGGTGCTTTCAATATACATGGTGTTTTTACCAGATCGCCGTCCACTGTAACTCTTCTTTCGATAAAGGGCATACCCGTTTCAAAGTACGATGCTATGAATGCCACGTCTGACGGCAGCAGCACCAGGACCTTTTTGTCTGCCGCTGTTTCTTTGGGCTTGATGCTGCGACCTGTGATATTGTTCACCAGCATCAGGTCAGAGCCGCCGGGATGATCGCACCTCAATTTTGTGACTAGGGTGTTGGGGGCTTTTGCTGCGACCTTTTCCATGGCAGCAAGTGCCTCGCTGCAGTCTGAAGCTACAGCTATGTATGTTGTATTAATGCCAAGCAGCTTGCCCGTCAGCGCTATACCCGCAGTGATGAGTTCGCTGTCATCCAGCATACATCTGTTTTCAGCCGTCAGATACTGTTCGCTTTCTATGCCGTTTACTATCAGTATATCAGCGTTCGCAGCTCTTGCTATCTTTCTTCCTGCAGGGCTTCCCGATGCCTTTAGCGCTTCGATGAAGCTTTCTCTGCTGTCTGCACGCGGAGTTTTAACCGCTGCATCCTTCTGCGCCTCGTCAGCTTTGATCACAACGGTTTCAAAACTGTTCCCGGAGCATTCCATAGTCTTGATCTCTTCGACCTTTCCCGAAACAGAAGCGTGTACAGGGATCTCGCAGTCACATATCCTGTTGCCGCGAAGTACCCACTGCCCCGTTTTTACCGATGCGCTGCACCCTTTCGGCAGCGGCACGTATACCCTTTCGGGGGTCGGCAGTGCGAGAGTCAGACTTTTTGCGGTGTTTTTTTCTCTGTCGAGAAAAATACCTCTGATCTTCAAATTACCACTCCTTTAGTATAGAATTGATTTGCAGTTGTAGACAATGCACATATCTCGTGCGCGAGCATTGTACAAACAACTGTTTTTATTTTTAACCCGGACTTATTCCTGCAAGAGTTGAACAAAAACGTACAACTTTTGCAGTTTTTTCACTGTATATAGGAAGGCATAAACTATTCCGGCGGCCTTCAGTCGCCGTTTATATATCGACCCCTGTGCGCACGATGGCAGGGGTGAATACACTTTATGGCATGGGTAACGGTTGTTACCCATGTGATGATATATGCAATTTCCGAAAATTGATTTCCGTGAATTGTCTTTATGCGGCTTTACTTTTGTTTGAATATATGCTATAATATCTGTGTGTCTATTCGGCGTTGTCTATGAGCTTGGCATTTTTGGTGTTTTTCAGCATATATTCGCATTCAGCGATGAAAGCTCTCAGCTCCGGATTCTTTTCGGGCGGTATCTCGAAATTGTTCGCCTTTACTTCGCGGCTGTGCTGTATAAAAGCAGATATGCCGTCAGGTGCTGCGTTCATTATCCTGTTCACACCGCTCATCGCATCGTCAAAATCTATGGAGAACAGCTTTTCACTGTTCTTGGGATTTTCACGGTATATGGTCCTGAATATGATGTATATCACCAGTTTCAGACAATTGCTTGTGCCTGTCAGCAGTTTATCGCTGCTGCCGTTGCCGACGAGCAGAGTCAGAAGTTCAAGGGATATATCCGCGCTGCCTCCCGATGGGAAGTCGCTAAGATTGTAGTCCTTCTCCTCACTTCCGAATATCATTTCGTAGGGTACCTTGTAGTACCTTATAAGTGAGATTATCTGCGCTGTGCATATACTTTTTCTGCCGCGCTCGACCAGCGAAAGAAAGGACTGCGACATACCTGTTGCCTGAGCAGCCTGCTTCTGTGTTATTCCCATGAGCAGACGTGCACCTCTGAGTCTTTCGCCCACCTGCTGAAGATATTGCTGAGTTTTGTCAGCTTTCATACCAGAACCAACTCCCGTAAACGTTAAAAGACAAAGTGTGCTGCTGTAAGATCTTTTGGAATAAAAATGATTTCGTTTCCGATCTCAGCCGTATTTATATTATACAACAATTTCCTATGTTTGTAAAGTGATAATAAATAATTAATTTAAGGAGAGTTTCCATGAAGGGTTATAGGATAGCATTTATACGTCATGGCATTACAGAAGCCAATGAGGACGGAAGATATATCGGTACTACCGATCTGCCGCTCAGTAATGCGGGCGCACAGGAGCTTTTTGACAAGCTTGAGAAACTGGATTACCCGAATCCGCAGAAGGTGTATGTATCCCCTCTGAAACGCTGCAAGCAGACTGCGGGCATAATATACCCAAACTGCTATACTGTTGAACTTCCCGAACTTCGTGAGATGGATTTTGGCAAGTTTGAAAACAAAAAGGCAGAGGATCTTATGGATACCCCTGAGTATAAACAGTACATCAAGGGCGGACTTGATAATCCTCCTCCCGGAGGAGAGTCGGCGAGGGATATGGTCAACCGCTGTTATGAAGCAATAAAGATCATCATATCCGATATGATGTATGAGGGACTTACCTCTGCTGCGGTAGTGACACACGGCGGTATAATAATGAATATGCTCAGCTGTTTCGGTGTACCCAAGCGCCGCCCTATGGACTATGCCTGTGATTTCGGTGAGGGCTTTGAGGTAATGGTAACTGCTTCCATGTGGCAGAGGTCTGAGGCGTTCGAGGTGCTGGGAAGATATCCCGACCGCGACCCTGATGAAAGCTTCGGAAGCTTCTACGATGAAGAGGAAGGCGATTAAATTGCAGACTGCAGATGTTTTGGATGTAGGAAACGACATCGTCGATGTACCCGAAGTAAGCGCGGATACCTACCGTCCGATGAGCGGTGAGGATATCAGGCGTGTTGCAAAACAGAGGATAGCCAGATGCAGCGGCGACAGCGTTTCGCTGATGGTGTTCCAGTTTGCAGTGATAGCGCTGATACTTCTGGGTGAAACGACACTGTATCTTTCGCTGCGGAGCGTAGGGTATACATGGCTTTACAGTGCTGAAGAGCTTCTTGAAGGCAGGGTGATGACCTGGGTGTTCTGGGTCAGCAAAACGCTGTTTGAGTTTTCACTGGCATCGCCGTTTTTCGGTATGGTGAGAAGGCTTTATCTGGATATTGCCATGGGCAGCGATATCATGGAAACGCGAGGCTATGCTTCTGCCCATTCCGTTAAGTTTTACAGCAGCTCGTTTTATGCAGCGTTCATCCAGCTGGTGATAAAGGTCACTGTGATAACTCCCGCTATGCTTACGGCATACACTGCTTACTACTGGGTACAGGAGATAAGGCTGAGTGAGCTGAATTCATGTGCGCTCATCGCGCTGATGGCATCGCTGAGTATGACGGCGGTTTGGCTGTTCTTGGCGTTGAGGTATTACATCTCAATGGCGCTGACACCATATATTATGGCTCCTAATCCGCGCTGTAATGTGTTTGATGCCTGTGATCTTTCGGTAAGGCTGATGGAAGGCAGGCACGGACGGTATCTGACGTTCATAGCGTACTATATAAAATTTTTACCGCTGCTGCTGCTGGTGTATCCGTATTTTGCGGTGTATCCCTATTTCAGGGTGAGCTATGCACTGTTTATGCGTGAATTGCTGGGTGACAGAAATCAGGATAAGCTGCCGGGTATGATAAAGAGATGGAAGAAATATATGTAAGGACCCTGACCGTCACGCTGGAAGAAGACGGACGGTCGGTCAAGGATATACTGCGTGCGCGGGGTTTCTCGCGCCGCCTGCTGACCAAGCTGAAACTATCGGACGGTATATGTCTTGACGGGGCTAAGATAAGGGTGACAGCACCGGCATATGAAGGTCAGAAAATAACTGTCACTGAACCCGGGCAAACTGCGCCCGAACCGAATCCGCTGCTGGATGTCCCTGTGCTTTATGAGGACGGGGACGTTATAGTTTTTGATAAGCCTGCGGATATGCCTGTACACGAATCAATAAACCACCGCGGAGATACGCTGGCGAACTTTTTTGCCTGTCGCTGTAAAGGACTTACTTTCCGCACTGTGAACCGCCTTGACAGAGATACTGCAGGATGCGTATGCGTGGCAAAAACTCGTTATGCCGCAAATGCGCTGGCAGGCAGCATAAGCAAGGTTTACTGCGGACTTATACCTCTCACAAAACTAAGCGGAGGACGGGTGTGTGCACCTATCGCCAGGGAGAGAGAATCTGTTATACTGCGCTGTGTGCGTGCGGACGGTAAGTACTCGGCTACCTGCTGGCAGGTGATCGAAAGGCGTAAAGACAGTGTGCTCTGCAGATTTCTGCTTGAAACCGGGCGCACTCATCAGATACGTGTGCACATGGCACATATAGGTCTGCCGCTGATAGGTGATGAGATGTATGGCGGTGATACTTCAAACAGGAAAGGGCAGGCGCTAATGTGCAGTGAGGTGAGCTTCATATCGCCCGAAAGCGGTAAGAGGATAACAGTGTTTTCTGAAAGGAAACTGTGATGATATGAGAGCGTACATCGGAAGTTAAGGAGGAAATATATGGTACCCATATTTCTTTGCGGCTTTATGGGCTGCGGAAAAAGCACTGTCGGAAAGATACTGGCAGGAAGGCTGAAATGCAAGTGCGTTGATCTCGACGACTATATAGAAGAAAGGGAGGGTATTACCATACCCGATATATTCGCACAGAAGGGCGAGACTTATTTCAGGGAGAAAGAAACCGAAGCACTTGCGGCTTTCGGTGATATGGGCGGAGTGGTAGCCACTGGCGGCGGCGCTTTGCTTTCTGATAAAAACGGTGAGACTGCTATGGGCGCAGGCATGGTGGTATTTATAGATACTGATTTTGACACCTGCTATGACCGCATAAAGGATGACCCTCACCGTCCTATAGCTGCAAGTTCGACCCGTGAACAGCTGCTGGCGCGTTTTGAGGACAGAAAGCCGAAATATCAGGCGCATTCGCACTTTGTGGTATCGGGTGGATATCCGCCGCTTGTTATAGCAGTGAAGATAGAGCGTATGTATAAAAAATTCATCAGGGAGAACGGTAAAAATGGATAAACGTCTGCTGACCTGTGTATCGCTTTGCAGGGGCAGGGTCATAGCTGATATCGGTACAGACCACGGATATCTGCCTTGCTATATGGCTGCTGAGGGTCTTTGCGATAAAGCCTATGCCTGTGATGTAGCTGAGAAGCCTCTTGAAAGTGCAGCGGCACATATATCACAGAACGGGCTTGAAGACAAGGTGACACCAATACTTTCCTGCGGACTTGAAAAAGTGCCTGCGGAAGGGCTTACGGATATAGTCATAGCGGGTATGGGCGGTGAACTGATAGCGAGGATACTGGAGGACTGCCGGTGGCTGAAAACTGCTGAACCTGCGTTGAATCTGGTGCTTCAGCCCATGACGAAATGGGATACATTAAGGCGCTGGCTTTATGAGAATGGCTTTGAGGTAAGAGGAGAAAAGCCCTGTACGAGCGGGCGCTTTGTATACTCGGTAATGCAGGCGGTGTACACAGGGGAAAAGCCTGGTTATCCATGTGACCTGAGATACCTTTTCTGCGGCAGAGTTACTGCGGATGATGACGACGGAAGAGAATATCTGCTGAGGCAGGCGGTGCGTCTTGAAGCCTGTGCAAGGGGTAAGCTGTCATCCGGGGAAGCAGATGCTGCAAAGGAGATGCAGGCACTTGCGGAGGATATTAAGGAACAGTGCGAAAAAAATTGCTTATAAAAAATTTATAATTTCCTCTTGACAATACTGCTATGTAGTGGTATAATATAAAGGCTGCACGGATAATGGTGCAGAAACGAGACGTAACTCAGTTTGGTAGAGTGCTTGCTTTGGGAGCAAGATGCCGCAGGTTCGAATCCTGTCGTCTCGATTTGAGCGATTTTGAAGAAATGTGAACAATTTGAAAACATTCAAAAAAGCGCTTGACATTCAAAAAGATCTGTGGTATAATAATTAAGTCGTCAGGAGAGAGACGACACCACGGAATACCGCTAATGATGATTAGCTGGTGTAGCTCAGTTGGTAGAGCAGCTGATTTGTAATCAGCAGGTCGGGGGTTCAAGTCCGTCCACCAGCTCCAGTTATATTCATTCGGGAAATATTCCGGGTGAATAAATGGGAGAATTCCCGAGCGGCCAAAGGGGGCAGACTGTAAATCTGTTGCTTTCAGCTTCGATGGTTCGAATCCATCTTCTCCCACCAGAAACGCCTTGCAGGTAACTGCAGGGCGTTTGTTTTTTTATATGGCAAGTATAAATATTCAAGCCCCTGAGCATTTGACACTCGGGGGCTTTGTGTTCTGTATCAGCTTATGAGCCAGTTGAGTATGCTGAAATCGGGATTGGTATCGCCGTTGATGGATTCTACGGTGACAGTATGTTCAGCGATGGAATCAGAGGAGAATATCTCATCTGCCTTGGGATAACTGCCCCAGCCGCCGGGGAAGTCGCCGTCTATGATGACAGCATCGTTGTCATCGACCTTTACAGATACCTTGCCGAAAGTGCCGTTGATATTCTTCATATAGAGCATACCAAGGTTTTTGCACTTTATTTTAAAAGTTATCTTGCCACCTGACTTGGTTGCCCAGCCGCCGCTGAAATTTCCGGACTGCGCGGTCTCGGTGAATGTGCCTGCATCGGTGACTTCCACTATATCGGGAGTATCGGAAGAACCGAGAACAGCACCTGCGAATTTATCGTCTGTGGGTGAAGGCACAGCTGCAGGGTCAAAGGGAGTGACTTCCTTGTTCTCACTGTCCAGACCGTTCTTTACCTGCTCCAGCAGATTGATAACGCACTGTGCCATGATCTTATGACCTGCATCGTTAGGGTGCACGTTATCATTGGATGTATCCTTCCATTGGAAATTTCCTGCATCAATCTCGGGGATGATAGCATCGTGGTAGGATATCATGGGTATATCATAGGTCTTTGCAACGTTGAGATGTGATGCCTGTGGAGATCCGCCGCCCTCGGTTGAGGGTTCGATGAGTATGACAGCGGGCTGGTTTTCCAGAGAGAGACAGTACCTTACAAGGCTGTCCATTGAGGATTGATAGAGGAGATTGTCCTGGTCATTGATGAATTCGATGAATATGATATCGGATTCGGGCGGGATATCTCTTGAAGCCCTGTGTACAGCGAGGTAGGAATCAGTAGCGCCTATACCTGCGTTTGTTCCAAGCACGTAAAAGCTGAGGTTTTCCTCCCACCATGCGGTGATCAGGTTGGTATACTGCTTGGAAGATCCTGTGGAGCCTGAACCTGCGGTAATGGAATCTCCCATGTAGCAGATGTTGGTCACGGCTTTTGGATCGTCAATGGTACGCTGGAGCTTTGCTGCCAGCCTTGAGGTATCTCCGTGATTGAGTATGGCTCTGCCCAGCATATTTTCTGTGGCACCCTGTGTGAAGTCATAAGCGCCTTCGTTTACGGGGTATTGTGCAAGAAGCTGAGCGGAGGGGTCGTCCTCCGGGACTGGCTCGGTATCATCTGCCGATGTGTCTTTGCTGTCGGCAGTATCGGTCTTTGCGGTGGTATCCGCCTTTGAACTCTCATCAGATGAAGAGCCGCTGCAGCCTGCAAGAGCTGCTGCACAGATGGTAAGTGCAAGTATCGGTGCAAGTATTTTTTTCATACTAACACTCCTTTCATAATATAATATCCTTTCATGCCTTAACGGCAGTACCCTTTTGTAATTGCATTATAACACACGGGAGATAAAATGGCAAGGTATTTCCCATGATATCCGAAAATTTTCAGTATGTGAGATCTTTGTATAAGCTGAGAAAAATTCTGCTGTAATTTTTGCGGTGTTGGAATAAATTTTCAGATACGGGCGTATCATTTATGGCTGGACAGTGCTTTGCTGAGGAAAATGTGTTGAAAATTGTGTGAAACCGTTGACAGTTAATGAATTTTCTGATATAATTTTTATCAGGTGTTGATTTAAAAAAAGTTACGGATATCCCATTGATACACTATAATTTTAAGCCGATATATCATTATCGTTCCTAAAAAGGCTGTTTATCGCGGTGTGTCAGGGGTGAACGCAATAAAAGATCATGATCACAGGATACTGGAGGTATATATATGTGTGGTATAGTTGGATTTACCGGCGATCATCAGGCGGCTCCCGTTTTGCTTGACGGTCTTTCAAAACTTGAATACAGAGGTTACGATTCGGCGGGCATAGCTGTTCGCGACGGAGATAAGGATACTGAGATAATCAAGGAAAAGGGCAAGCTGGAAGTACTTATAAATATGACTGACGACGGCAAGGCTGTCAAGGGCTGCTGCGGTATCGGTCATACCAGATGGGCTACCCATGGTGAGCCTTCTGCGCTGAATGCTCATCCTCATGCTACTGATGATGAGAACGTTATAGCGGTACACAACGGTATAATCGAGAATTATCAGGAGCTTCGCGGCAAGCTGATAAAGGCAGGCTATACCTTCAAGTCACAGACAGATACCGAGGTAGCAGTAAAGCTTATAGACTATTACTACCGCAAGTACGGCGAGGGTCCTGTGGATTCCATCGCGAGGGCTATGATACGTATACGCGGAAGCTACGCGCTTTGCGTTATGTTCAGGGAATATCCCGGTGAGATATATACTGCCCGTAAGGACAGCCCTATGATAATAGGTATTGCAGATGGCGAGACCTATGTTGCTTCTGACGTTCCTGCCATACTCAAATATACAAGGAATGTTTACTACATAGGCAATCAGGAGATAGCAAAGCTTGAAAAGGGCGCAGTTACCTTCTACAATATCGAGCGTGAGGAGATAACCAAGGAGCTCACTGAGATAAAGTGGAACGCTGAGGCAGCTGAAAAGGGCGGCTATGAGCACTTCATGCTGAAGGAGATACATGAGCAGCCCAAGGTAATAAAGGATACCATAAATTCAGTTGTAAAGGACGGAGATATCGTACTTTCCGAGTTCGGTCTTACCGATGAGGAAGTACAGGCGCTCTCGCAGATATACATCGTTGCCTGCGGTTCTGCTTACCACGTAGGTGTTGCGGCTCAGTATGTTATCGAGGAACTTACTTCTATCCCTGTGAGAGTTGAGCTTGCCAGCGAATTCAGGTACAGAAAAACTCCGCTGAACAAGAACAGTCTTGTTATAATAATCAGCCAGTCCGGTGAAACTGCCGACAGCCGTGCGGCTTTGACCCTTGCAAAGGAAAAGGGCATAAAGACTCTGGGTATAGTCAACGTGGTAGGCTCTAATATCGCGAGAGAGGCTGACAGCGTGTTCTATACACTGGCAGGCCCCGAGATATCTGTTGCTACTACAAAGGCATACAGCACTCAGCTTATAGCTTCGTACCTGCTGGCTATGCAGTTTGCAAAGGTACGCGGTGAGATATCCGACGAAAGATTTGCTGAGCTTCTTGAAGAACTTCAGACAATTCCCGAAAAGGTAGCTAAGATACTTGAAGACAAGGAAAGGATACAGTGGTTCGCTTCTAAGTTTGCAAACATCAAGGATGCATTCTTCATCGGCAGAGGTATCGACTATGCGGTGAGCCTTGAAGGTTCGCTGAAGATGAAGGAGATAAGCTATATCCATTCGGAGGCGTACGCTGCAGGTGAACTGAAGCATGGTCCTATCAGCCTTATAGAGGACGGTACACTTGTTATAAGCGTACTGACACAGCAGGCGCTGTTTGAGAAGACAGTATCCAACATGGTGGAGTGCAAGGCAAGAGGTGCTTACATCATGGGTCTGACTTCCTACGGCAATTACAGCGTTGAGGACACTGCGGACTTCACCGCATACGTTCCCAAGACCGACCCGCTCTTCGCCGCAAGTCTTGCGGTAGTTCCTCTCCAGCTGCTCGGATATTATATCTCGGTAGCTAAGGGTCTTGATGTTGACAAGCCCAGAAACTTGGCTAAGAGCGTTACAGTTGAATAATATTTTCGGCGGACAGATACACATTCTGTCCGCCGTTTTTATGCCCCGCGGAGCAGTCCCAGTTCGGTGCAGATGATGGTTTATCTTGCGTACTGCGGGTTCTGCTGGGGAAAACCTTTCTGAAGAAAGGTTATTCCCCAGACCCCTTTCCAAAGACTTCTATTTCTTTTTGGCAGGGGGCAGCTATTATTATATAGTGAAGTAAGTGACCGTACTAGGTGTACTTTATAAAGATGTCTGCCCCCTGCCAAAAAGAGTTAAAAGTTTTCGGGGAGGAGTTTGAGGAGGACCCTTTTTCAAAAGGGTCTTCCTCAATAAAGCTCGCAGTCTGTAAGATAAACCATCATCTGTATCAATCCGAGACCGACCTGCGCAGGCATAAAAAATTGGAGACAGCGGGTGAGTGCTGTCTCCTGTGAATTTACCATATCCTATAATTTCCGCTGAGGGCAAGGAATGCAAAGAGATACAGGCAGTTATCGTAGTAACGTCTGTCGCCTTTGCGGAGGGGTTCGTTCCAGAAACGCTCTACCCATTCAGCGGCAAGGCGTACTGACTTATCCTCTGCATCGAGAGAAAGCTTTCCGCTTATGGCAAGTGATGCCTGTGCTGTTGTTGCAAGCAGTCCCACAGGATGTCTTGCGGGTTCGTCCAGTGGAGTACCGTCTACCTCATAGGTCATGAAAGGTGCATTTTTATTGATGATGCCGAGAGTATACTGCAAACGTCTTACAGCATCTTCAAGGCGGTCGTCCTTGCCGCCCCATGATCTGTCAAGACCGATATTGGCGGCAGTGCGGTAAGCATCGCTGTAGAACCAGTCATGTCTTTCGCTTGCCCATGGGAGAGGACGGGACATGGGAGAACCGTCAAACTCGCCGTACTCGGGATTCATGCCCGTGATATGGTGGCACGATTTTGCTATGTAATCGCGGCTTGCCTTAGCTGCCTGTGCAAAGAACTCTCTGTCCTCATCATAAGCCCACTGTGCGAAAAGCTCATAAAAATGGGGCAGATGATAGGAAGCATCAGTAAAATCAGAACCGGGCACAAAGAGTATCAGCTTGTTATCCCTGTTCCACATAGGTGCACCTGCCCTGCCGTTTTCGCCCTTGTGCAGGCAGGCGCGGAGTATCTCCTTAGCTTCGTGGGAATAGTTGAATATGCCCTCGCCGTCGCCCCATCTGTGTGAAGCGAAAAACAGTGCCATAGCGTAGAACTCTTCGCCGTCGGGTGCAGGACCCTCAGCGTTGCTTTTGCCGTCAACGCCGCATGACCACCTGAAATAGCCCTCGTTTGCGCCCTCTGTCAGGTACATATATTTCTTTGACCATTTCCATATCTTATCGAAGATATCTTTTTTATCCAGCTGGACAGCCATCATCATGCCGTAGGACATTCCCTCTGTTCTTGCATCGTGATTGCCTGTATCTTCAAAATAAGCGGTATCACCGTCCTCATGATAGAAGGTGTCATCACCGTAAAAAAATTCATTGACTATTTTTTCAAGCCTTGCGGATATTTCTTCGTTTGTCTTACCTATCTCGGCAAAGGCGTTGCGGTAGTTTTTTGTGTTCATTTTATACCTCCGTGGTTGATTTTATTAACTATGATTTTATCACGGCACGATATCAAAGTCTAATCAAAAATTGCTGATGACTTGCTGTCTTTTTAAAAAACACCCCTGCCCTGTGGGGCAGAGGTGTTTTGGTATCATAGTATGCGGTATCTTTCGGGGTGTAGCTTCAGTATCTCCAGCATATGCCCGATATTTCCCTCCCCTGCATACTTTTTCATATCGAAAAAATCTTCGGTGAGGGGCATCCATTCAAGGTCATTTTCATCGCCGCTGACTTCGGTGGGCTGACTTAGCTGACCTGCCCATACCTCCACATAACAGCCGTCCATGGGGTAATCGAAGGTCATAAGGCGTTCTAAGGTTATATCCTCGCGGGTGATGGAAGTCTCTTCAAAAAGTTCGCGGTAGGCTGCGTGTTCGCCCTCCTCGCCTTTTTCGATCTTACCGCCCACCAGATTGTACAGCCCTTTGTAGGGATCCTTACGGCGTTTGCACATCAGCCACTCGTCACCCTCGGGTGAGAGGACTATCATGCAGTTGTAGCCTTGTACCATGAGGTCACTTCCTTATATTTTTAGTCGGTATATCAATCAGTTGAAATGAACAAGATCGTAGGGATAGTATTGTTCATTTTGCAGGTCGCTGTCGTTGAGACCAAGTCTTTTGGCGACGGCGGCGGATTCAAAAGACCAGTAGCCGTTATAGCAGTATTTATTTTCCAGTTCGTGGGTGCCGTACCACGCACTGCCTTTTGAACCTTTATACCAGCCTTTCAGGTATTTGAGGAATGGTTCTCTGTCTTCGGCTTCGATGCTTTTTACCAAATTTTTGTAGGGTTTCGGGAAGGATATTTTTGATGCATCGAAGTTGTCTTTATTTCCTGTGAGGATAAACTCCAGCAGAGAGTCATAGTTATCGGCGTTTTGCAATTTGTCTTTTATGCTTTTCAGCTTATCGGCTTCAAGACCGAGAAGATATGCAAGTGAGGCATAGATGATATTGCTGTCGTAGACCGAATCGTCCCATGCTTCGCAGAAAAGTTCGACAGTGGAATCGAATTCCTGTTTGATATCATTGAGAGGGTCGCCTTTGGAATACTTGGCGATGATTATACCTATCTTTTTTTGCAGAATGTAGTCCTTTATAAATAGTATCTTATCTGCCTGATATTTTCCTTCGGAAAGACCATTTTCAAATTTTTGGATACCTTCTGACGTTTTTTGGATATACTGGTCGAAATATTCTTTGGGTTTTAATGTATCACGCATGGGGGTCTTCTTTTAGTGTTTGATATAGTGGAGTATCTTTGAGGAGTAGTCACCGCTTATGCCGTCGGCGCCCCATATCTTTGCACAGTTGATACCTGCGTTCATCAGTGCCGCACCCGATATCAGCTTGTCGGGTTCGCTTTCCTCATAGTAGTAAGCATCGGGGTCAAGACCTTTCAGCTTTATCCTGCGTGAGCGCATATTCGGTCTTGCCATTACCTGCACGAACTCGAACAGGGCTTCGCTCTTATCCTTTGCAACGAACATCCATGCATCCCATGTGTTGTCTTCAAACATATTGCCTATGCGGTAGTGGTCGCCTGTGCGGACGAGAGGATTGTACTTCTTGAACTCCTCTATCTGGGCAGGTATCATATCCCTGTCCTCCTGAGGTATGCGTGTTACATCGAGTTCATAGCCGAAAGTTCCCACCATGGCAACGTGCCCCCTTGTTTTGAAAGGAGTATTTCTGCCGACGGTATGGTTGGGGCAGTCGGAAACGTGTGCGCCCATAGCCGAACAGGGGTAGCATATGGAAGTGCCGTGCTGTATCTTCAGGCGCTCAATGGCATCGGTATCGTCGGAACACCATATCTGCGGAGAATAATAAAGCATAGCAGGGTCAAATCTTGCACCGCCGCCCGAGCAGTTCTCCAGCAATATATGGGGATAATCGGCGGTTAGTCTGCCCATGAGGTCATATACACCAAGGACGTATCTGTGCCAGAGTTCGCGCTGTCTTTCGACGGGGAGTGCGGCTGAACCGACTTCTGTAAGCTGACGGTTCATATCCCATTTGATATACTCTATATTGGCATTGTCGAGTATATTCTTCATCATGGAGTAAACGTAGTCGCGTACCTCCTTGCGGGAGTAATCAAGTACGTACTGCTCGCGGCAGAGAGTCAGGGGTCTGCCTTTTATCTGTATAGCCCAGTCGGGGTGAGCGCGGTAGAGGTCGGAATCGGGAGATATCATTTCGGGCTCGAACCAAAGACCGAACTTCATTCCCAGCTTGTTGACTTCTTCAACAAGGTGCTTCAGACCGCCCTCAAGTTTCTTTTCATAAACGAACCAGTCACCGAGAGATGAGTTATCGGAATCCCTGTGACCGAACCAGCCGTCATCCAGAACGAGCATCTCTATGCCCAGCCTGGAGGCCTCCTTTGCGATCGAGATTATCTTCTCGGTGTTGAAGTTGAAGTAGGTAGCCTCCCAGTTGTTGATAAGTATGGGTCGGCGCTTGTCCTTATACTCGCCGCGGATAAGGTTCTCGCGGTAGAGGTCATGGAAGGTGCGCGACATTTTGCCTATGCCCTCATCGGAGTGTACCATTACTACCTCGGGGGCGGTGAAAGTTTCGCCAGATTCAAGGAGCCATTCAAAATCAAGGGGATTTATGCCCATGACGAAACGTGTCTTTTTGTGCTGTGTGACTTCTGCCTGAGCGAAGAAGTTGCCCGAATAAACGAAGTTGAAACCGAAGACCTCTCCCATATCCTCGTCTGCATTATGTGCGCACAGTGCAACGAATGGGTTGTTCTGGTGGGAAGATTCGCCGCGGCAGGAATCTATGCTCTGCTTGCCGTGGTGGAGGGGTGCACGTTCAATATGGCGCTCCCTTGCCCATGAACCGTTCAGCGTTATCATATCCATCTTGTCGGTATCGAATTCAACGCAGGCAGAAAGGGCACGGGTTAGTTTAAGGGGCTTGTCTGAGGTGTTTGTAAATCTCACCGAACGGGTGATAGCATCAAGGTTTTCAAATACAGAATATACCAGCACAGCTTCAAGTCCTGTGTGGGCATCTTCCATGGTGATTTCAAGAGTCTGTGCAGGGCTTTTTTCGGTGGCGAAAGTTGCCGGCATACCCTCGAGAGCAGGCTTGCCGTCATATATCCTGTGGGAAACATATCTCAGGTCGCAGGAGGACATACCTTCGCTGTCAAGTATTTTAAGCGTGCTTTCGCGGTAGTCTCCGATACCGAAGCAGGGATATTCAAATGGAGTGGTATCGAGATACACAGCTCTGTCGCGGTCATTGGTCTCGGGGGTGAAGGGGCTTTCATCAAGGCGCAGCAGCCAGTCCATATCCTCATCGGGGACTTTTTTGCCGTAGTAAACATGTCCGAGATATTCGCCGTTTATCACTTTGAACATATAGTCGGTGTTGTTGGCGCGAAGTTTGAATGAACGTGTTTTTTCGTTGTAGGTTATACTCATGATGGTACCTCCGTTTGCTTATATTACCGTAAGATCGTCGGCTTCGGTGTCTTTGTAGTGCAGAGTGAGTATCTCTGCAAGATCGCTGTGGGTGAGGATATCAAGCCTGTTCATATTATCAAAATCAAGGGAATCCCAGTCGTAACTTTCTGCATCGGGGATACGAACAGTTCCCGTGCAGTATGTTGTAACACGGAAAAGATATTCATTGTTTTCACCTATTGCGTTGATTATCGCGGGCATCTCAAAATTAAGAGTGAGATGACCGTTTTGTTCTTCAAAGTCAGTGACTATGAATTCATCGGACTCATGAACTTCTGCGCGGGCTATTTTTTCAACAGTTGTTTTTTCTGTATATATCAGATGTCTGAGTTCTTCTTTTATATTTTCAAAATCTTTTTCGACGTATTCGCTGACTATGTCCCAAAGGAAAGCTTCTCCTATGATCTCTGCAAGTTCGTTGTTATCCATTGTTATACCTCTGTAGAATAAATTTATCGTTTTCACAATTGTACCAAAAAAAACAGAAATAATCAACACTTGTAAACGATTAGAGGACATATAATTTTGTGAACTTTCTGTAAACGAAGGGATAGACGCCCAAAAAGGGACTTTTCGGGGGTTAACGGGTTGTCATATTTATTACGGCTTTATTACAGTTGAGAACTGACGGCAATTTGACGGAGAACGTTTGAAGTACGTCTTTTGGGACAGACTGTGTAACCGAATGATTACACTGCGGTTACATTAAAGGGAGAAAAAAAGGACGAATGTTGAAATGCTGAAAAGTTTTCAACAATCAAAAAGCGAAAATCAAGTTTTTACACCCTCTTTTCAACAGTTTCAACAGAGTTTTCAACAATTTTGAAGATGAGAATGTTGGATAAAAAGCTGTCCAAAAAAGTTCTTGTTACCGTTTTTTAACTGTTTGTAACTTAATAATGGAAAGTTAATACAGTATCGGAAGGTTAAGCTGATATTTCCCGAAATACAGGGAAAGGGCGAAAATCATGGTTATAGTTGGTATAGTTGGGTAAACAAAAAGAGCTGATCATTCTTGTGAAAAATGTCTAACGAAAATACTTAACAAGATGTTTACAAATAGGCGAAAATATGTTATAATATAAACAGCGGAAACCGAAATGCCGCATTTAATTGCATACCACAGGGTATGATATAAAGTATATTCATGCCCTGTTGTCTAAAAGGAGGATTAACAATGGAAGAACGTTTGCAGACTATACAGTCGGTAAAAAACAAAAAGGTGCAGATAGGCATAATACCCGGACACTATGCCACTAACCATTCGCACGTTAATTATTATGTTGATATGACATCAATAAAGACAAGCCTGAAGATGGCTAAGGAAGCGGCACATGAGCTGGGCAGCACTTATGCCAACACAAATATCGAAACGATAATATGTCTTGAAGGAACAGAGATTCTCGGCGGTTTTCTTGCAGACTATCTTTCACAGGCAGGCATAAACAAGGGTGAGGATATAAACCTTATCACGCCTGAGCTTAATGCAGTGAATCAGATGATATTCCGTGACAACACCCAGAAGAAGATATGGGGCAAGCAGGTACTTCTGCTGATATCCAGTGCTTCAACAGGAAAGAGTATCAGACGTGCTGTTGATTGTCTGCAGTATTACAGCGGAAAGCTGACAGCTGTAGGAGCTATATTCTCGGCTATCGACAAGTTCGATGATATACCTGTACACGCACTGTTCACCGCAGAAGACCTTCCGCATTACGAGAACTATCTTGCTAACGACTGTCCTATGTGTAAGAACGGTCAGAAGGTAGATGCACTGATAAACAGTTTTGGTTATTCAAAGCTGTAATGAACGATATTTCCCCCGGATGCTGCCGTATCCGGGGGATTTTTCTGATACAAAAATCATGTCATAAATTTCCTGTAATAACAACGCGGCAATAGCATACAATATAATCGCAAGCCCGAATAAAACAAAAGGAGAAACGATAATGAAAGGTGTAACAACTCAGCAGGGCAGAGATACTCTCAACAAGTTCAAGATGGAGGCAGCAAATGAAGTTGGTGTCAACATCAAGCAGGGTTACAATGGTGACCTGACTTCAAGAGAGGCAGGCTCCGTTGGCGGCCAGATGGTCAAGAAGATGATCGATGCTTACAAGACAGGCAGCAAGCAGTAAGATCTGCTCCGCCCGACGCGGGCGGGTACATAAAGCCGCGCAATTCATTACACAACAAAAACGGATAGCCGCCAGATAATGACGGTCTATCCGTTTTTCGTGTATGTAATCAGATCAGTGTGACTATCACTTTATAGTAACAGTCACTGCATTTTTGATAGCGTTTGTAGTATCCCATTTGCCGTTAACTCTTGCGGCGATAGCTACTTTGTAGGTCTTGCCGGGGGTGAGATTTTTAGGAGAAGTGTAGGTGGTTCCGGTGATATCATGCTTCTGAACTCTCCACTTTCCTGCCAGATAAACAGCTATTCCGTAACTGTCAGCGTTTTCAACTTTGTCCCATGTGAATCTTGCCTGGTGGAATTCCTCACTGTATTCTACCTTGATGTTGGTGGGATAGGTGGGCTTTGTTTCTTCTTCGATAGACAAGCGCTTGTAGGTGTTCTTGCCGTTGTTTTCGATCACTGCAAAATCGCCGTTGCCGCTGATAACATTTGTGGTTTTATTTGCGTTTACCCATCTTTCGCCGTTGGGAAGTTTTGCGTCAGCTTTTATGTTCTTGAAATTTTCACCCAGAGAAATGTTTTTTAGCTCAGTACAATTATCGAACATACTGATCATATTTGTGACCTTGGAAGTATCAAATCCGCTCAGATCAAGATCTGTCAGACCGGTACAGTCACTGAACATTAATTTCATTTCCGTGACTTTGCTTGTATCAAAATTGCTCAGATCAAGTTCGGTCAGGTTGGAACAGCCTTTGAACATACTGTGGATCTCTTTGAGGTTTCTTGTATCAAAGTTGCTTAAATCAAGTTTAGCAAGATTCTTACATTCAAAGAACATCCATCTCATATCATTAACGTTGCTGGTATCAAATCCACTCAGATCAAGATCAGTCAGGGCTTCACAGTTCCTGAACATTCCTGTCAAATGAGTAACTTTGCTTGTATCAAAATTGCTTAGATCAAGTGTTTTCAGATTAGAACAACCCTCAAACATATAAGGCATAAATGTTACATTGCTTGTATCAAAGTTGCTTAAATCAAGTGTGGTAAGAGCAGAACAGTTTTTGAACATACTTTCAGTTTTTTTAACCTTGCTTGTATCAAAGCTGCTTATATCAAGTGTGCTTAGTTTAGAACAATCGTCAAACATATAAGATATATATGTTACATTGCTTGTATCAAAGTTGCTTAGATCAAGTGTGGTCAATTCGGAACAGCCGCCGAACATACTACCCATATAAGTTACTTTGCTTGTATTAAATCCGCTAACATCAAGCTTGGTCAGGCTTCTGCATCCGCCGAACATAGCGCTCATATCAGTAACATTGTTTGTATCAAAGCTGCTTATATCAAGTGAGGTCAATCCGGAACAGCCATGGAACATACTAACCAAACTAGTGACTTTGCTTGTATCAAAACCGCTCACGTCCAGCTCAGTCAAACTTTCACAACCGATAAACATACCCTTAATATTTGTGACATTGCTCGTATCAAATTTACTAACATCAATTGAGGTCAAAGCACAACAGTTGGAAAACATATTATTGATATTTGTGACCTTGCTCGTATCAAAACCGCTTACATTAACTTCGGGTAGGATTAAACACAAATGGAACATATAGCTCATATCAGTAACATTGCTTGTATCAAAATTGCTTACATTAACTTCGGTCAGGATAAAACAGCCACCGAACATATAGCTCATATCAGTAACATTGCTTGTATCAAAATTGCTTACATCAATAGAAGACAACTTTTTACAATAATAGAACATTTCTGACATATTCGTTACTGCGCTTGTATCAAAATTACTTACATCAACTGCAGACAAATTATTACAATTACTGAACATCCCTGACATATCTGTTACTTTACTTGTATCAAAGCCGCTTACATCAACTGTGTTCATGGCAAGACAGTTGATGAACATTTTACTCATATTTGTAACTTTGCTTGTATCAATTCCGGCAACATCAATTGCAGACAGCTTTTTACAGTCACTGAACATTTCACTCATATCTGTTACTTTGCTTGTATCCGCATTTGAAATGTCGATAGAAACACAATTGTCAAAATTATAAAACAGCTTGCTGCTATCTTCGGGAAAAACTGTACCATTTTCAGCCATAATGAATTTTACATATGCTTTGAAATAATCGCTTAATCCCCTTAATTCATCACCGTTCACATTGCCCTTTAATGTAAGCACACCTGTTGATGCATCGAATGAATAAAAGCTGCCATCGAACGAAGCAGCCTGTGCAGCAATTCCCTGCGAGATAACAGGCGCACCATAGCTGGCAACACCTGCTGCCATACATAGAGACATTACTACCGCTAAAACTTTTTTTATCTGCATTATTATTTCCTCCCAAATATTTACAAACGTAAGCGTATAACCCCCCGCATCATAAAAGCAAACAGCCGGGCAGATAACACCCGGCCGTAACATCATATTCTGGCTTTGATTTCTCCATTTCTCTTTGCGTCCATGTATATTTCTTTGAAATCAGCTTTGCTGTTCGGACCGAATATGATCGGCATAACAGATACCAGGCCATCGGAAATGATCGCATTTTTAAATGGCAGAAGCGCTGCATCAAGCAAAGTTGGCATCGGTGCATTTCTCAGCATTTCCTCCCAACTGCTGACAATGCCGTTTACAAGAAAAACAGAATTGTCATCGATCGATATAAATACCGATCCCTTTTTCCAATGTCGCTCAATGATAAATCTGCCGGTGATGCACCCTTTCCAGCTTTTAAGTATCTCCATGTGTTCTTCGGGCAGATCCGATCGCTCAAGATAATCATCAATGATCCATGTCCGTTCCCATAAAAAGTGGGCAACCTCCGCAGCGTCCTGTGGGTCGATCATTCCTTGCCCGAAATAATCTTCCTCAGGAAGTATATGATATTCTCTGTTCACATAGTCAAGCAGTGGAAAAAACAGTTCATAAAACAGCTTTGCATCTTCATTACTAAGTTTCATTTTCTTCCCTCCATGGTAATAATATCGTCCCCGCAGGCTGTGAAAACAGCTCGGTCAGGTATTTCTCAGCATCAACACCGTTCGCCTGTGCAGTTGAAATGATCGAATACAGCGTTGCACTTGATCTGGCTCCGTTTGCTGTATTTGAAAACAGCCAATTTTTTCGGCCTAACGCAAACGGTCTTATTGCGTTTTCGGCTCTGTTGTTGTCGATAGGCACGTCTCCGTTTTCAAGAAACGTGTAAAGATATTTCCGTTCATTCAACGCATATCTTACTGCATCTGTCAGCTTGCCCTTACCACTGACCTGAACATTTTCAAGCCACGCAAAAAACTCGTCAAGCAAAGGCTTTACCTTCACAAGGCGCTGTTTATATCTGTATTCTGTGGAGCTGTCGGCAAGCAGATTTTCTTCGTGATATATCTTGTTGAAATATTCTACTGCCTTTGCCGCAACAGAAGTGCTGTGCAGCTTTTGGTCGTTCGGAAGAGCCTGAATAAAACCACGCCTTGCATGAGTCATACAGCCGCATCGCTTAGCACCCTCGACTGCATTGTAGGCATCGTATCCGTCACAGATAAGATAGCCGATAAATCCTTTCAGGAAATTCGAGGCGTGCTCACCCTTTCGTGTCGGCTGATAATCGAAAATGATGATGCTCCTGTCATTCATTTTGCCGTTGCAGTAGACCCACATTCTTGATGTCGTGGTAGGCTTTCGGCCTTCCTCGTGAAGCACCTGAACGGTCGTTTCATCGGCATGGATCATCTGCCCTGCGATAAGCGTCTCATGCATTTTCTCCACAATCGGCAAACACCATTTTCGGCAGCAGTGCCTACCCAATTAGACATAGTCGCTTTGAGCAGAGGTATGTTTTTGGAATTAAAGTCCTTTTCCTGACGGTGCAGAGGTACTGACTTTGCATATTTTTCGTAGATGATATGAGCCAGAAGTTCGGGAGAGCAATAGCTTCCCGGGATCATAGCGTGAGGATATGGCGCACGGATGATATGACAAGGTTCGTCCCTTTCTTCGGGCTTTTCTCCGCACTCGGGACACTTGTACTTATGTACTATATGCCTGCGGATATGATATTTTGGCGGCGTAAATATAAGTTCATCGTAAGCCTTTTCGGGAGTCAGTTCTTCCATTTCGGCGCCGCATATTTCGCATACCGGGTTGTCAATTTTGTGATGTTCTTCTTTTACAGGCAGATTGTTCATCCATTCATCGTGAGTGCGTTTTTCTTGCGCTTGTGTTCGGGAACAGTAATTGTTTCGGCAGATTTAGCTGCGGATTTTTCTTCATTGTTTCCGAACATGGAAAGCTGAACACCGAACTCCTTTTCCATAACAACAGATGTCTGCTCTGTTTTTCTTCCGAATATCTGCTTTCTGAACCACGCTAACTGCTGATTGGCAAGTGCTAGTTCTTCCTTGAGAACAGCGTTTTCATTACGGAGCGATACAATTTCCGATGTCATATTTGGTTCGGACATAAAGCACCCCTCCGTTCGTGATGATACTTTAATGATACCACGAAAAGAGGGGCTTTTCAAGCACATATTCTGAATATTCGGTAAGTATTGCCTTAATACAGCGCCCCCGGCTTTCCCTCACGGATAGCCTTCGGCTGCTCTATTTTCAAGCCTTCCAGAAGCCAGCGAATTTGCTGAGATGTGAGCATTACTGCTTCGGTCTCACTGCGCGGCCACTGGAATCTTCCGTTGTCAAGGCGCTTGTACAACAGCAGAAAACCATCGCCCTCCCACAGCAGACCTTTGATGCGGTCACAACGTCTGCCGCAGAACAAAAACAATGCTTTCGAGAACGGGTCAAGTCGAAGCTGAGCCTGAACGATAGTCGCAAGTCCGTCTATCCCGCGTCGAAGGTCGGTGTATCCCGTAACAAGATAGACCTGTGCGTCCGCTGCCAGATCATTCAGCATAGCTCATGCACCAAAGCGGTCAGAGTGTCCGCAGATATATCTGCCGGAAGAGATATTTGAAGTCCGTTTTTCTCAATGCGGATATTTTCGTTTGAGCAAGGAACTGATACAGGAACGATGGTCGGAGAATTTTCGATATACTTTTCACGAACTTTTCTTAGGCGGTTGTAATACGTGTTTGGCTTGATCCCTTTTTCTTTGCACCATTCCCGGATCGTCAGACCGCTTGCCTGCTGTGCTTTGATCTGCGCAGACCATTCCTGAAGCTGCATTTCTTTTTTGATTGTTGTGATGGATGTTGTTTTGTCCATACCTGTTACCTCCTTGTCTAATCGTCTCCAATGAACTCCATGGATCAATTTGGATTATTCAATTTACTTCATGGTGTTCCTTGGAGTTTATTATACTTTATTAGACTTCGGTGGGGTAGGTGCTGGGGGTTATACGCTTACGGTTATATTCTTGGCTGTATTCAACTTTGATGTTGGTAGGATAGGTGGGAGTATAGGTTATATAGGTATTCTTCCCGTTATTCTTGATAACTGCAAATTTTTCGTCACCGCTTACTATTCTTGTAGGAGCTTTCATATTTACCCAGACTTTGCTGTTGGGAAGTTGTGCTTTTTTGAGAACATTTTTGAAATTCTCACCAAGAGTAAGGGACTCCAGTTTATTACAAGAACTGAACATACAACTAGAACTGGACAAATCAGACTTTTCTGTAACCTTGCTTGTATCAAAACCACTTAAATCAAGTGATGTCAATTCACCGCAGCCATAAAACATATAACTGATATCTCTAACATTGCTTGTATCAAAAGAGCTTAAATCCAGTGTGGTTAGTTTGAAACAATCACCAAACATATGATACATATCTTTAACTTTACTTGTATCAAAATTGCTAAGATCAAGTGCAGTCAGGCTATGACACCAAGAAAACATATCGCTCATCTTTGTAACTTTGCTCGTATCAAATCCACTTACATCAAGCGATGTCAAGCTTTTACAGGAACTGAACATACCGTTCATATCTGTAACCCTGCTTGTATCAAATGCAGTAACATCAATTGAAGTCAATTTGAAACAGCCACCAAACATACTACTCATATCTGTAACTCTGCTTGTATCAAATTTGCTTACATCAAGTGATATCAATTCGTTACAGCCATCGAACATATCTCTCATATCTGTAACTGCGCTTGTATCAAATCCGCTTACATCAAGCGATGTCAAACTTTTACAGTAACAGAACATCTCGTCCATATATGTAACTTTACTTGTATCAAATCCACTTACATTGAGCGATTTAAGCTTGCAACAGTTATCGAACATTCTGCTCATATTTGTAACATTGCTTGTATCCGCATTTGAAAGATCGATAGAAGAACAATTTGTATAATTACGAAAAAGAAGGCTGCTGTCTTTAGGAAGAACTGTACCTTTTTCAGCTATGACAGATTTAACACGATAGCCATACTTATTGTTAAATTTACGCAAAGTAGCACCATCAACCGTATCGCTAAGCGTAAGCGTACCTGTTGTTTGGTTAAATGAAAAACCGTTTGTTGCTGAATCAGCTGCCTGCGCAGTTATGCTCTGTGTGATAACAGGTGCTCCATAGCTGACAGTTCCTGCCACCATACAAAGTGACATCACTACTGCTAAAATTTTTTTTAACTTCATATTTATGTCCTCCTGAATTCTAGTGCCGAAAACGGCAATATGTCAATATTTCCTCAAATATGATAGCACAGATGATTATTCATGTCAATTACTTCAATAAATTTTCTTGAACATTCGGCGCTTATCCATAATAAAAAATTATATAATTTTTTATTTTAGACAAATTATTATTCGCTCATCAGATAGATCTTTTTTCTGAGATATAAAGCTATCCGTCAGACTGTCAGTATCCGGATCATTCTTATCATAATATATTTTGATCCTCTTGCCAACGGGAAAAGCATTTTTGAACGATGTCGAACTACGACACTTCTTACAGAAATACTCACCTGTTTATGTGGTGTATTCATACCATGGGGTATAAACATATCTTGCTTTTGAAAATGCTTTATCAAGTCTGATAGCTTTTCCTGAGCAACACACTCCATTCTTTTTTATTGAAAAAAACTCTACCATTTTTATAATGCAATATATGTCTATTATTAAAAATACTATTCCAAATATCCCGAGACAAAAAGTGCCTGCCATAATTCACACTCCCGAAAAAGCAATCTTATTTCTGAGAGAGCAAACCGCTGAAGCCAATGATATTATTAGATTTTTTACGGATATCCGCGGTTTTATCTGCAAAAAGCTCTCGTACTTTTTGAATAGCATTAGTCGGATTCCCCCCCGCACACGCGGGGAGAAGTCGCCGTAATCTTCTAATCCGCCATGCCTCGGTTTTCCCTAAGCCCATAGGTGCTTAAAGGATATATATCCCTGCTGACGAAACATCAGAGACTATGTCCATAACCTCCTGCTGAACTGCATTCGGGACAAAACCAAATCTTTCGTAAAAATCGGGTTATCCGTCATAAGCTTCCCGGTATGACGGAAGCCCTGGTTTTTCAAATGCATAAGCAGCTCGTTCTTCATAGTTATCGGGTGTTATAAAAGTATCTGTAAGCGGAAAATATTCACGCACCGGCTGCTGCATGATGAACAGTTCTGGTATTATTGAGTTTTTTATTAAGTATTATTCTTTCTGAATAAAGCAATTCTGCGTGACTTTCGATATTATCAGTTATTTTGTATTGAAAAGAGTATGTAAGTTTACCTGTATCGTGGAGCAGTGCAGCTGATCGGAGAATTCTACGTATTATGTCTGTACATTCATCTAATGAAGTTTTTATACCCAGCTGTGATGCTAATATTCAAGTTCAAGTTCAGAAAGCCAGTGATCAAATAATCTATTGATCACCGAAGCTGTATCATATGCGTGTGTCACAAATGACAGCCATTTGCTATTGTTCTCCCGAAATCTTCTCGGAGAAGATGCGGTCAACCTGATAACCGCGCATGATCTCCTGCTGACTGGCTGTCTCCTGATGTTCCGTGGAAACACGGATATTACCTATTTTGCTCATAGATGTTGTTTCCTTTCTGATGTAATAATATTTTTCTTTCTGTTGCTTTGTGATTGACTTATTTGCGGTGATGATGTATAATTACTGATAAGGGTAGGCACTTGGTTTACTCGTGAAAATCGGAATTTGGGGCGGATTGTATGAAATTGACTTTGGAAACAGAAAGACTGATTTTAAGACCTTTCACAATAGAGGATGCACAAGAAGTGTTCTTTGGCTGGGCAAACGATCCCGAAGTCACAAAATATCTCACATGGAATACTCACAAAGATATTGAAGAAACAAAGAGGATACTGAGTTTATGGATTGATGAGTATGAAAAGCCTGAACGCCTGAATTTTGCAATAGAACTAAAGAAAGAAGATAAGCTGATTGGCGGAATTGATGTGGTCGGTTATTTAGGAGGTGTCCAAGGTACTCCTGTAATAGGATATAATTTGGCACGGAAATATTGGGGTAATGGCTACATGACAGAAGCCTGTCACTGTGTGATAGAATATTTATTTTCCAAAGGCTATTCTGAAATAAGGATAGATGCTATGTCTGAAAATATTGCTTCTATCAGGGTTATTCAAAAATGCGGCGGTATATTTCTTAAAACCGACGAGGATTATTATCCGTTAAAAGACAAAACAGTGTTAATCAACAGATACATTATCAAGAACAACTAAATTCTGATTTTTTAAGTAACTATACACATCATCACGGCAAGGAGAACCATTCTCCCAGCCGTTATTTTTTTTCAAGCCGACTTTTCTTTCTCTTGGAAGCCTGTTCGTTCTGCATATATCGGGAAAGTGTCCTCTGACTGTCTCGTTTCTGCCTTGCTCGCCGCCTTCATATTCTCACGGTCCTCCCAACGGTCGCCCGTCCCCTCTGTCACTTTGTGACATCTCCCCACACTGTGGGGAGTCACCCAATTCGTTAAGCCCTGAGACTGCTGAAACTTCTCGGCTGTGGTGCGGATAATTCCCGCTGTCGGGCGGTGCGACATTTGGTACTTGTAGCTTATGATACGCTTTCTGATCTGCTGGCTCTCATAGAAGTAGCCCAGTGTTTTCGCCCTTGTAAACTTCGCCCTCGGATTGCGCTCTTTCTGCTCCGCAAGCATAAATTTCAGGTCGATCTTGTGGTCGGGATTGTAAAGAAGATGATCGATGCTTACAAGACAGGCAGCAAGCAGTAAGTTACTGCTTATACCCTGAAAAATACAGCCGCAGTGCATTTATGTTACTGCGGCTGTATTTTTGTGAGGTCAGGAAATCTGACAAAGATGATTTCGTAAAGCTAACTTTGTTTGCTGTTATATTGATGAAAAAATATCATAAGTAATATAGTAGGATATATTTTCCAGATCGTCTTTAGCGTAGGACCTGATTAAAGATGCACTTTGAGAAAAGATATAGAACGGATACAAAGTATGGGTATAAACAATAAATTTATATAATTTGTTGTTGGGGATGCATCTTGTGATTTAGTTCATATGAGATTAATAATTTGGTGGTTATGTATAGTTGAATAAATGTAAATTAAGCAACTTGTTTAATTCAAAATATTTGGTTTACAACTAGTAGAAAATATTTTCACAAAGGATAAAAAACTATTGATTTTTAAATAAAAATGTTATATAATAGATAATATATTGTTATTTATTATTGAAAAAATAAGATGTTATGTATAGTTTGATTAATCTTGCTTGGGAGTGAAATAATGAAGATCGCAGTATGTGATGACGAAAAGATGTTTCGTAATGAAGTTATCATTCTGCTTAATAAATATGCAGAAGAGAATAATATTATCCTTGATATAACCGAATTTGATGACGGCGGGAAGGTCGTGGCTGCCAAGACGGTTTTTGATATGATATTTCTCGATCATCAGATGAATGAACTGAACGGACTGGATACTATAAAACGTATACGTGAAAAAAATATAGATACGAAAGTTGTTTTTGTAAGCAGTTATTCAGAGATAGTATTTGACAGCATGAAATACAATGCATTCAGGTTCATAGTAAAGCCTGTTACAAAGGATAAGCTTTATGAGGCTATGGATGCTGCACTTGAAATCAGCAGCAGCGAGCGCAAGCTGATAGTAAAGGATGAAGAGTATAATGAGAGCATAGTGGTGTATGAAAAGGATGTTATATACGCGCAGGCGGACAATGTATATACATACATAATAACAGCGGAAGGCTCGTTCAGGTATCCTTACAATCTTTCAACGCTTGAAGAGGAGCTGGATTCGGGGGGGTTTTTCAGGACGAACAGGTCTTATATAGTAAATCTTGAGCATATAAATTCCTACGATAAGACGGGTATCACCTTATCGAACGGACATAAAGCTGTGATATCAAGATCAAAGTACAAGGATTTCAACAATTGTTATCTCAATTATTTAAAGAGATCTTCATCAAGATGATAGAATGATCCGGGTTTGCTAATGGTGTAATGAAATAATGTTATGGGGAGTGTATTAAATGGAAATCGTATTAAAAAATGTTAGGTTTATATTATTTATATCCGTGTATATTTTATATTTTGTGAATATACATAAAAGTGTTAAGTTGATTTCGGATGATAATAAGTTCAGAAAAATCAGCTATGCTGTCGCGGGCTTACATATTATTTTGAAAATATTATTAGAAACTGTTCCTTTTTCAAAACAAGTAGGAGATGTTATATGGCGGATGGGAGTACCATTGCTTTGTCTGTCAGTATTCCTTTCACACAAACAGCATCTATTAAAAACTGTTTATGTAACATTACTCTATTCATCTCTTGAAGCGAGTCTGGGAACAGTGATAAATATACTAATTGATGTCATTGTTCCGATAAAATACAGGGATTATAGTGGAGTAGCATTATACTTTTTATTAAATCTGGCATATTATTTTATATTGACAAGATATCTGACGCAAAAGGCGGAAGATTTGAGGCTGAGTTTGGAATTTATTAATAGAAAAACATATATATTCATTCTTATATATGCAAGGATACTTTCAAAACTAATATCAGTTACCAGAGCTGGAGAAAATATGAAATTTACAAGTGTGAAGCTGTTGTTCTATGTCAAATTATATATTATACCTATCTGTATAATTTCAATGTTTATCATAATCCTTTTGATATCAAACAGTATGTCCAAATTCTACTATAAAAGGTCAGCGGAATTGCTGGACAAGCAGCTGGATATGCAGGCTAAGTATTACGAAAAAATCGATGAGATGACTACGGATATCAGGAAATTCAGGCACGATTATAAAAATCACATGCATTGTCTGAAGTCGCTGCTGGGCAGCAAGAAAATAGATGATGCGCTGGAGTATCTGGATTCCATATCCGCTAATCCAACTATGAACAAAACATCATTCAAAAGCGGCAATACCATAGCCGATGCGATACTAAACGATAAGGCTGCAATAGCAGCACATGAGAATTTCAGGCTGAATTTCTCGTGAGTGATCTCGGAAAAAGTATCGGCATTCGATATATGCACCATTCTTTCAAATGCACTGGATAATTCCATAGAAGCCTGTCGAAGGCTGAAAAGTGCAGAGGATAGGTATATAGACGTAAACTGCGTGCTTAAAAATGATATGCAGATGATATGTATATCAAATCCATCGGATACTGATGATCCGGATCTTAAAACTTCAAAGGATAATAAAAATGAGCATGGCTTTGGTCTTTATAATATAAAGAAGACAGTTGATTCACTGGATGGAACAGTGAATATCTCACAGACCTCGCCTGTATTCGTCCTGGATGTAATGTTCAGGATAAAAATGCCTGAAACGGCGTGATTTCGGAATAAATAACATAAAACAGCAGTATGTAAAAAGTACTGCTGTTTTTTATTTTCATATCAAAATTACCATTCACAAAAAAAAACGGGGGCTTTACAAGAGATTTGTTGTTTTAACATGGCTTATACGCTATACTATGAGTGTACCAAGACGAAGGGAGGTCAGAGAGATGGATGAATACTACGGCTGGAAATGGCATTGATGCTCAGTGAAATGAACTTGAATAAATTAATAAATAATATGTGGGGTTTTTCAACATGAGGAAATTTACAAAGAATCTGCTGTTCCTGCAGAATAAGGAGCAGGTGATAGTCGGCAACAAATGCGAATGTACTTTCCTGAAAATGAGCACAGAGTGCTACGATATACTGAACGGCTTTGTGAAGAGAGGTATAGGAAAGCATGAGTATGAAAAAATTTTTGAAGATAAAGAAGATAAGGAGTACTTCAGCGAGCTTCATGACAAGCTGGTTGAGAAAAAGATACTTGTTGATGTAAATGACAAGGAGCTCCTTACAGATTTCGATATACAGTGGGAAGTAACAAATCAGTGCAATCTGCACTGCAAGCACTGCATAGCAGATGCAGTTACTACCAAGACGCTGATAGCTGACAGAGATGAGATATATGCCATAGCCGATAAGATACTCGGCGTTAAGCCAAGGCTGATAACTGTCACTGGCGGTGAGCCTATGGTACTGCCGTTCTTCTTTGAACTCAGCGAGTACCTGAGAAAGAATACCCGCGGTGAGATGAACCTGATGACCAATGGCACTTACATTACCGAAGAAAATGCAGCTAAGATAAAGGAACTTTATGATGCTGTATTCATAAGTGTTGACGGCTCGGATGAAAAGTCCTGCAGCGAGATAAGAGGAGCAGGGGTGTTTGGAAAGGTAATGGATGCCATCAAGTATCTGAAGGCGGCAGGAGTTAAGAATATATCCCTTTCCTTTGTACTTACAGCACAGAACAGAGAGCATGAGAAGCCTTTCCTGAAGCTGTGCAGGGAGCTGGAAGTCAGCCCCATGGTGAGAACGTTTTCGCCCGTAGGAAGAGGCAAGGATCACAAGGACTGGTATATCCAGGATGAATCGGTGGAAGACAATGATCCTGTTGATCCCGAGTTTGTAAAGAAGACAAAAGAGAACCAGCCTTACATCGAGTTTGGTGCCTGCGGCGGACGCTACGGTTCCTTTACGGTAAATGCAAAAGGAAATATGTTCCTGTGCGCACCCTATGAATGTTCCGAGAAACCTATCGGAAATATTCTCGAGGTTGACGATATAAACAAGTATTTTTACGAAGAGGAATTCAGGAAAACAGAAAGCTATCTGAACTTTGAAAAGAAAATGCCTGAGAATTTCAAGAGATGTCAGGAGTGCAGTGTAAAGTACTTCTGCTGGCACTGTCCTTTCCTGTTCGAGCAGTCACTGAAAAACGAGAAGTCGTTTGATAACTACTGCAAGATCAGAAAAAAAGAGATCGGCTTTTCGCTTTGGGGTGAGATCTGATGCACGTTGTATTTTGGACTACGAATGATTGCAACCTGAACTGCAGCTAC
Organism: Ruminococcus albus 7 = DSM 20455; assembly: GCF_000179635.2. Lineage (NCBI taxonomy): Bacteria > Bacillati > Bacillota > Clostridia > Eubacteriales > Oscillospiraceae > Hominimerdicola > Hominimerdicola alba. The sequence continues at coordinate 165,084 of NC_014833.1, forward strand.
TGCTACAACAGGATGAGCAATAATATAAAGAAAGAATATATGACCAGAGAGGTCGCAGATGCAGCGATAGATATGCTGACCAAGCTTGACTGCTGGAAAACTGCCGATGAGATCGCAGTACAGTTCCACGGCGGTGAGCCTCTCATGAATTGCGATATAATAGAGTATATCATGGAGCGTTTTGAAGCTCTGGTGCCTGCATCAAAGCTGTACTACGGAATGACTACCAACGGTACGCTCTATGATGACAGAAGAAAAAAGATAATCGATAAAATAAACGAACTATCGCTGAGCCTTGACGGCAAGGCGGAGATACATGACCTGAACAGAAAGTTCGTAAGCGGCAAGGGTTCGTTTGATATCGTTATGGATACAGCCAGGGATATCAGCAAGAGAAAAGATGTCCGGCTGAGGATGACTGTTACAAGAGATACTATCGGTGATCTTTGCGATACGGTCTGCTATTTCCTGGAGGAGGGTTTCAGACGGATAATACCCGTACTGGATATGTATGACTCTCACTGGAAGGACGAGGACGAGCCGATAATATTTGAGCAGTTCCGCAAGATAAAAGAATATATAGAAGAAAAAGACTATGGAGATGCCGTTATCTCGTACGTTACCGAATCGGAATTTGTCCGCAAGGCAAAATGTACGGGCGGCGTGGAAAGTTTCCACTTCCTGCCTGACGGCAGCATCTATCCGTGTTCGTTGACAGTAGGTGACAGTTACTGGCTGCTGGGAAATGTGCTGGACACAGGGCTTGACAAAGCCAAGGTGGATGAGCTCCAGATGATAAACAACAAGGACACATCAAGCTGTACCGGCTGTGAGATGTATCACTACTGTGCAAGCTCAAGATGTAAACTTATAAATAAAAAGATAACAGGCGATTATTATACTGCCAGCAGTATAGCCTGTCTATGCAGCAGACTTGAATACGAGTTTGCTTAAAATCTGATATTTATACGCCGAAGCAGTCGATTTTAGGAGGATTTAATTATGGAAATCAAGAAAATCGACAATAAGGTAAAGCTCAATAACCAGAATGTAAAGGCTGAGAGAGACGAGTATGCTTGTCACCACGACTGCATCGAGTACTACTATTCCGGAAGCACAGGCGCAAAGGGTTGCCGCAGAGGAAGCACTATTTCCGCTAAGACTACCCGCGCTTGGTAATCTTGGATCTTTTGGATAAAATACAAAAATCATAAGAAAACTATACGCACTAATACAATCTACATTTAATATAGGAGGATTTTACTATGGAAATCAAGAAGATCAATGACAAGGTTAAGCTGAACGAAGAGAACGTAAAGGCAGAGAGAGACGAGTACGCTTGCCACCACGACTGCATCGAGTACTACTATACCGGAAGCACAGGCGCAAAGGGCTGCCGCAGAGGAAGCACTATTTCCGCTAAGACTACCCGCGCTTGGTAATCTTGGATCTTTTGGATAAAATACAAAAATCATAAGAAAACTATACGCACTAATACAATCTACATTTAATATAGGAGGATTTTACTATGGAAATCAAGAAGATCAATGACAAGGTTAAGCTGAACGAAGAGAACGTAAAGGCAGAGAGAGACGAGTACGCTTGCCACCACGACTGCATCGAGTACTACTATTCCGGAAGCACAGGCGCAAAGGGCTGCTCCAGAAGAAGCACTATAACTGCTAAGACAACCCGCGCTTGGTAATCTTAGATCTTTGAATGCAATAATCATAAGAATACTATTCTAGCAATTCATAATAATACTATACGCACCAATACAATTTACTACTAATAACAAACAAAGTAATAATTTATAAAAAACAGGAGGATTTTATCATGGAAATCAAAAAGATCAATGACAAGATTAAGCTGAACGAAGAGAATGTAAAGGCAGAGAGAGACGAGTACGCTTGCCACCACGACTGCATCGAGTACTACTATACCGGTAGCACAGGTGCAAAGGGCTGCCGCAGAGGAAGCACTATTTCCGCTAAGACAACCCGTGCTTGGTAATAAGCAGTCTGATTTAATGATGCGATAATATCGTATTAATGCAACAAAGCTACACTACAGTTTTATTATTCTGACACAGCAATAAAGTACTAATAACATAATCAAAAATCACAAACCGAAAAAATAACATTTTAAACAAGACTGCTTCGGTGTATTAAATATAAATATGGTAACAAACCAATATAAAATCTTATGAAAAGGAGTTGTTTTTATGAAGGTACAGAAAATAACAGACAAAATCAAGCTCAGTGAGGAAAATGTAAAGGCTGAAGGCGGCGGCTGCCTTAAAGACTGTGCAGAGATACAGTATACAGGCAAAAACTCAGCTAAGGGCTGCAGAAGGACCACAGTATATACAGCAAAGTACACTAATATGTGGTAATGCAAAGCGTTGAAACGGAGAAAAAATCATGGTGATCAAGAAGATCAAAGACAAGATAAAGCTTAGAGAAACAGTCAAGGCTGAAAGACTGGACCTTCAGGCTGACTTTATGCAGGACTGTGCTGAACAGACTTATGCGGGATATACCGCCAGAACAGGATGCAGAAGAAGAATGAATTACAGCGCAAAACTGTATTCAAGATTGTAAGCTTAAAGCAATTATCTTATATTTCGACAGGAGGAAAAACAGCATGAACATAAAGAAGCTTCTGGACAAAGTATTTGTAAAAGAGAATGTCAAAGCAGAAGGTATCTTTTCGGATTTCAACTACGATTATGTCGGTTTTGATCCATGCAATAAGACCAACAAGATCAATCATAGGGAAAATATCACAGAGAAAAACAGAAAAAAGATTTGATTTGAGATTTTATAAGGATCCGGTGTATTGATATGAGAAAAGTTAAAGTTGCGATCATTGACAGCGGGATCAACTACAACATAGTTAATGACGATGTCAGAAACTGCATAAAGACCGGATATTTAGTTCATGATGATGAAGCCAATACTGTTCAGGAGGTATCACCTTCCGAATTGTGTGATTTCAACGGGCATGGTACGGTATGCGCTTCAATAGTAAACAGGATAGCGCCGGAAACGGAGATAATCCCTGTTTGTATATTGGGTAAGAACGGCAGATGCACTCCGGGCAAACTGGTAGCTGCACTGGAACTGGCCAAACGGCTCGATGTCCAGATCATCAATATGAGTCTCAGCTCAAATGATCTATTTATACGGCATAAACTGAAAAAGCTGACAAAGGAACTTGAAGCGCAGGGAAAGATCTGTGTAGCTTCAAAGTCCAATGACAGACACATCAGTTTTCCGGCAGATTTTAAAAACGTTATAGGTGTTGTAGGCAGGATCGACGTTTTTAATGACGGTTTTGAATACGACAGTCAGAAGAAGATACAGGTAACAGCCAGCGGAGCTACAGAGCTTATGGAATTCCATATGCCCGGTGCGAACTTCTTCAGAGGCAACAGCAGGGCGGCTGCGATATTCTCAGGCGTTCTTGCGGATGCTTACGCAAAAGGAAAGTTCAGCACAAAGGCAGAGGCGGAAGAGTATATGAGGTCTGAGTCCTGGGTGAGCGAAAAGTTTTACAGGTCTCCGGAGGATGATGAGAGCGATGAGAAGATCGTGAACAGGATCCTCACAAGAGTAAGTAAAATGATATCCGATGAGAGGATACGTGTTAAGCTCGCAGATGATCTTGAGCTGGTGTATACCAATTCTACTATCTATGATTATTACAAGATAATCTATATGCTCGAAAATGAGTTTTCGTGCAGGATATTCGGCAAAGTCCCTGTATACAGGGTATATTTTCAGAAGATAAATTATCTCGGCAAACTGGTAAAGGAAGCACTCAATGAATAATGAAATAAGGAAACTGCTCAGGATATGGAAACTTGACAGAATGAAGAAAGGTGTTTTCTTTACCCTGATGCTGATATCGGTGTTCTTGTCGATAGCCGTGCCAATGGTATTCGTTGACTTTGTAGATGTGGTCACGAAAGCGGCATCGATGAGTTCGCTGGTAAGATTGATAACAATATATTTAGTACTTAACATTTCACAGATGTTTGTGGAGTTCGCGTTTGATTATTACTCATCCGTAAAGGAATTCGAGTTCGCACAGCATCTGAAATTTACAGCGCTGGACAGACTTTTCATGAAGGACGGAAGGTTCTTCGCCAATGAAAAGACGGGCGACCTTATGACGGTGGTAAATGATGATGCAGCAAAGCTGGCATCATTCGTATACAAAGCATACAAGGTGATCGTTTCACTGGTCCAGGCGATCGGCATAATGGGTGTCATGTTCTACTATGATGTGAAACTCACGCTGCTGCTGATCGTTATGATACCTATAACTCTGGCGGCTCAACAGAAGTTCGGAGATAAACTCAGGTATCTGGCGCTTGAGAACAGAAGAGATTACGGAGAGCAGAATGCTCTCACAGAGGAGTTCATATCAAATGCACCTGCGATGATAACATACGGTTTCCGCAGGAGCTTTCTCAACAAGTATGAACTTGCATCAGATGTGTTGAAAAGAAGCTTTAAAAAGCTCACACTGACAAATGGTTTTTCAAATCAGGCTATAGATATGATATCTACCATAAGCCTGATAGCGATAACTGCATTCGGCGGTTATCAGGTATTTCAGAAGCAGATCTCAATGGGTGTAATGATAATATTCCTGCAGTACTGCACAAGGTTTATCGCACCGTTTGAGAACCTGGTATTCATGAAAGTAAGCTTTAATATGGTCATTCCTTCTCTTGACCACGTAGATGAAGTGCTGGGCGGAGATACTTGCGCAGACACTTCGGCAGGCAAGCAGATAGATGAGATCGACAATATAAAGCTTGAAAATCTTACATTCGGGTACACCCGCGGAAAAAACATTCTCAACGGGCTGGATCTGGATTTTGAGAAGAACAAAAAATATTTGATTTGCGGAAAAAGCGGTGCAGGCAAAACTACCATATTCAATCTGATCCTCGGATTGTGGCGGGCAACGTCGGGCAATATCTATATAAACGACGATGAGATCGGCAGCATAGATCTTGAATCATTCAGGGACAGGATCTCACTGGTCTCGCAGAAAACGTTCTTCCTGCATGATACGATATATAATAATCTGACCAATGGAAGGGATATACCGGAAGAAAAGGTATGGGAAGCTCTGCGGTGTGTTGAACTTGACGATTTTGTCAGGGGCATGGAAAATGGTTTGGATACCATACTGGGTGATGATGGTATGACAATGTCCGGAGGACAGAGGCAGAGACTGGCAATAGCACGTTCAATGCTGAAACGATCGGATGTGGTAATATTCGATGAGCCGACTTCGGCACTTGATAAGAATACAGAGAAGATAATTGCGCGTTCCATAATGGGTATAAAGGATAAGATAATAATCATCGTATCCCACAGCAATTGTTTTTCGGATCAGGTCGATCAGATATACAAGATCGGATAAAAGTGCGATCTAAGCGCGTAAATATGCATTTTTTGGTTGACTTTATCAAAAATATGTGATAAGATATATAATGTTTGCCATGACATGATGAAAATATATGATAAGGAACGGTGATAGTAATGGTAATTCAAACTCACGATCTGTGTAAGTATTACGGTGATGAAAGCAATATGGTGAAGGCTCTTGACAAGGTGAACCTGAGCGTTGACAAGGGTGAACTGATAGGCATAATCGGCAAGTCGGGCAGCGGTAAGTCAACGCTGCTGAATATGCTGGGTGCGCTCGATCATCCCACGGGAGGAAGCATCATTATCGGCGGAGAGGATATCTCCAAGATGAACGATGAGCAGCTGACAAAGATGCGTCGTTCAAAGATCGGCTTCATTTTCCAGAACTACAATCTTATACCCGTACTGAATGTATACGAGAACATAGTTCTGCCTATACAGCTTGACGGAAAGAAGCCCAACAATAAGTATATCGATACTATACTTGATGCACTGGAGATCTCACACAAGAAAAATTCTCTGCCTTCCTCCATGTCCGGCGGACAGCAGCAGAGAGTTGCCATAGCAAGAGCTCTGGCAAACAAGCCCGAGATAGTTCTGGCTGATGAGCCTACGGGAAATCTCGATGAAGCTATGGGCGCAGAGGTAGTTGATATGCTCAAATTCATGAATAAGGAGTTTGACCAGACTATCATTGTAGTAACACACGATCAGGAAGTTGCATCACAGATGAACAGAGTGATTAGAGTAGTTGATGGGAGAGTGCAGTAAATGATCAGAAAACTCGCGTTCAGGTCACTTATGGCAGAAAAGTTCAGATGTGTCTGTACTGTTATCGCCATGATACTGACTGCTCTGCTGTTTTCAACGCTGTTTACTACGGCGGCAGGGCTAAACAATGCCAATACCTATTATGAATTCAAAAAGCTGGGAACCACTGCCCATGTTATAGTAAAGGACTGGGACAAGGGCTATGGCAAAGAATTTGAAGCTATCAGGGGTCACGGACTTGTAAAAAAAGCAGGTTACCGCAGATTTTTGGGATATGCAGTAAACAGCGGTATCAAATACAATGTTGAAGTCAGCTACATGGGCGCAGATGAGGCAGAGCTTGACTACTACACACCCACAAGCGGAAAACTCCCCGTTGAAGCAAACGAGATAGCTGTCGATACGACTACTCTTGCTGCACTTGGCGTGGAGAAGAAGGTAGGCACACCCGTCAGCATCGACCTTGATGTAAGCGGCAAGACCGTTACCGAGGAATTCGTGCTTTCGGGCTGGTTCGAGATAAACAAGGCTTATTCTGTAAAGATAGGTCAGATAATAACCTCCGAAAAATACAGCGATATCTGGGACAGCAAGTTTGAAACCGACACCGTGAACGGAACGAGCGATGTATCAATTCTGCTGAGTGATGGCTATGATATCGAAGGTGAAACAGAGCAGATTTTCAATGATGTTGGTCTTGCATATTCTCAGGATATCATATCTGTGAATCCCGGTTATAATGTCAGCAGTGAAACGATGTCAAGCGAAACAATGGTTACCCTGATAGTAGGTATACTCGTTATCGTACTTATCGGTTATCTTATCATCAACAACATTTTCTATATCTCGGCAAGAAAAGATGCAAAGCAGTTCGGCAGACTGAAGACTATCGGTATGTCAAACAAACATCTGGCAGCCTTTGTAAGGACTCAGGCATTTATAATGCTTGCTGTCGCAGTTCCCCTTGGTATAGTAGGCGGATATTTTATGGGCAAACTTATACTGCCTGCGATACTGCGCCAGACTGCCTATGATTCTGTCGCTGATGATACAGTCATATCAGGCGGAGTTATCGCCCTGATACTTGCAGCAGCAGCGCTGTTCGTTGTGATAACTACACTGGTAAGTATAAACGGACCTATAAGAATGATAAAGAAGCTTTCGCCTATCGAATCGACAAGGATAGAGCTCAAGGGCTATAAGAGCACAAGAAAATCAAGCGACGGCAGCAAGACCCACAAATTTGCAAAATATAACATCCTGCGCAACAAGAAGAGCCTTGCGATGCTGCTCGTAAGCATATCACTTCCCGTACTGCTGGTAATAGTTTCATACGATGCACTCAACAGCTTTGATATGGATAAGTACCTTTCGACTATACTCGCATCTGATTACACTGTAGCATCATCGGATTATTACAAGAATGACTATATCGACAATGAAAACAATGTAAAGACACTTGATGCATCGGTAGTTGAAGAGATAAAAAACTGCGGTTTTGTAGAAGAAGGTTCGATAGTATACGGTGATATGGCTAATGAATATGCAAGTGTAAAGGAGATTCAGATCCCGGAGGGCGATGTGTATACACTTGACCTTTATGGTTCAGAAGAATTTACAATTGATAAGTCGCTTATCATCGAGGACAATATCGACATGGCAAAATTCAAGGACGGTACAGGTATCGTTGAGGGCTGCTGGCTGACATCCGAGGGAGAGATCTACCCCGGTACAAGTCAATTCAACCAGGGCGACACTGTTACTATAACAGGTGCAGACGGAAAAGAGCATACCTATACAGTCTTAGGTCACATGAATGTTGCTCTTGGTGCCAAAAAGACAGGTATATCAAAAGGCGGCATCACCTGCGAGCTTTATATGAATACTGCGCAGTATGAGCAGGTAACAGGCAATCAGAACATAATGTCCTATGAATTCAACGTAAAGAACGGCATGGAAAAGGAAGCTGAAAAATACATCAAGGGCATGACAGAGGCTGATAGCTCAATAAATTATCAGTCTAAATATTCTCTTGCCGCTGATTTTGCATCAATGAAGCTTCTGGTAAAACTGATATGCACTCTGCTGTGCGTGGTGCTTACATTTATCGCTGTAATGAATCTTATCAACGTATTTGTATCAAGTATAATGGTAAGAGAAAAGGAGATTGCGACACTGAAGAGCATCGGCATGACGAGAGGTCAGCTGAGAAAGATGCTGTTCTGGGAAATATTCTACTACAACGGCACAGCGTTTATAATAGCAGCTGTACTTTCGCTGGTACTGTCGCCAACGGTTTTCAAAAGCGTTTTCAACGAATTCCCGTTCCTGACCTTCCGTATGAACTGGATGTCATACCCTGCGATAATAGTAGTTATAATGTTTGTAGGTATAATGACTGTTATATGTGTTGAGAACAGGATATCTAAAATGAACATCCCCGAAGAATTAAAGACTGCGTAATGAATAACTTCGCTGCGTGATATAATGATCGTAACATCGGCTTTGCTGTAAAGGCAGAGCCGATGTTGTTTTATGTGTGAAAGACTGGAAAGGCAATATATTAATATTGTTAATTATTTACTCAAAATAACGTCTTTGAGCATAACTGACATAACTTTCGGTTAATAATAGTAAAAATTGTAAAAATGTATGTAAAAGACTTGAATTATATTTGGTTTTGAGGTATGATAATAGTATAAAAAATATTATGATTGTCCCGCTGGCATACCTTATAAAATGGTGTTATATCCAAACTTGAAATACTTGGCAGTTATCTTTTCCCCCGCCTGCGGCGGAAGGAAGATAACATTAACACAATGTTTCATTGTTATATATCGCTTTGTAGTGGTGTGTTAAAGGGATAGCCGGTAAAAATTAACAGTAAAGGGAGGGGGTGAGTGGTATGTACAGAGCAGCAGGAAAAAAAGTTCGTTCGGATAACGGCTCAGAGGGCAGACGTAAAGCAGGGCTCATAAGAGCAGCGATCGGTTTCGGTTTTGTGCTGGTCATGTTCGCATTTATCACTCTCTCCTGGTTCACATTCAGCAAGCAGCTTGAAGCAGGTGGGATATTCATAAAGACAAGTGATCCTTCCATTGATTGTACTGCGACTTCATACTACTATATCCGTTCGCAGGGAAACACGTATGCTCCGCAGGAGGGAACGGAAGATAATATATTTAAACTTATGCAGTATGACTCGTTATTCGGCGGCAATAACACACATACCTATGTGGTGGAACGTATGGAGCTGACAGCATCGGATCTTCCCGAGAACGGAACACTGAATTTTACTATAGAGCGTGAGACCTCGCAGGCATCTGATATGCCGGGCTCGGACTATATATCAAGTGTTACGTGTTATACCTTTGTGACACTGCCGACATTCCCGACAACTTCGGGTGCTATACTCAGCGCTGTTAACGCGGCAGCGGCGGATACCGACTTTGTGACCCGGACATTTGTCGTAAATGATGAAAAGGCGGATATGATAACGTTCAGTGTGCCATATACTTCCGAAAACTGGACGGACGGTAAACTATATATTTATTTACATATTGATTATGATGAAACACTCATCACGGAATATATCGATAAGTCACTGCGCAACCTGCTGAAGAACAACGGCAGCAACGGGCAGGTCGATGTGGAATACGGTGCGGATGTTACGATGCAGAATGATATTCAACGGATCGTGATCTCCCGTTGATCCTGATGAGTACTGATAACATATAACGGGGAGGTGTACGATATGAAAATGAGAGGGAAAAGACTCGGTCATACACTGAGACTGTTTTGCCTGATCGTTTTGCCTGATCGTTTTGGCTGCCGTGTCAGCGCTGTATATCGTCCCGGGAGCATATGCGTGGTTTTCAAATAATAAAGATCGCGAACTCAACGTTACCGGAAATGTCAGAAGGACATATTTTGAAAGGGGCAGGGGCACAGCAGATGATCCGTATGTCATCGCACGTCCGCTGCAGCTGTACTATCTTGCATGGCTTCAGGATATTGGCATATTCAATCAGGATATAGACAACGATGATACGATTGATACCGTCTACTTTGAACTTGGTAATATGAACGGTCAGGAAGCCAATGAGAATATGGTCATAGATATGAGCGGCTTTACGCTGCCGCCTATCGGAACAACGTAATACCCGTTTGTCGGCAGCTTTAACGGCAACGGCAGGACGATCAGCGGTCTGACGGTATCCAATGATGATACTGCGCTTTCAGATATGCCTTCGAGCATCACACCTGATTCGGCAACGACAAATGCACCAATACTCGGGCTGTTCGGCGTGGTCGGGGGATATATCGATACCGATACTACCGGTTGGTCTGCCCCTGAAAGATCGGTGTATGATGTTGTACTTGAGGATATCACCATAGACAATAAAGATCCTTTGGACGGACAGGCACTTGCAGGCATCGCGGCGGGATATGTTAACGGAGTGATGGAGAACGTTAAGGTGGAAGGAACTTCGACGATCACCAATGCATCCGGGATATCAGCTATGTCCTTCGGAAATGACGGAAATGAAACCAGAACTGCGCTCTCGGATCATGCGCTCGCAGGCTATTGCACAGAACCGTACCGCGAACTTATGAAACGTGAAGATGTTAAGGTATACGATCCCACTGTTGAGATAAGCAATCTTGCTAACTACAGTGAGATCGGACAGGGCAGCGCCTGGGGCAATACCATTGATATGAAGACGATGTATGACCGTCTGCTGGATATATATACCCCATTGGAAGATGACAACAGTGCACTTGCAAGATATCCGTCTTCATTACTGGTGACGGTTGACAGGACTGGAGAAAGTGAAGTGCGTACAGAGGAGATACTTCAGCTTGGTGATGAAGTCCCCACTGTCGGCGGACAGCAGGTGCTAAATTACAATAACGACTTCTCTTCATACTCCTTTATAAGGCGTACAGATACACATGATTTCATGTATCTTTACGGCGCATCACAGCAGAGTGCGAACCGCACAGTAACTACAACTACACGATTTATTGAACGTGCTTTCCGTATACATCAGGATAGCAACTACCTGAGATTCGGCGGTACAGGCTTTACGAATACCACAGCGGCTTCGGATGCAACGTGCTGGATTATAGACGGAAATGGCAGGATATATACTGTAGTGCAGAACGTTAACACATACACACGGTTTTTCCTTGTAAATGACGGAAATACCCTGGGGTACCGTGAAGTCGCAGCGAATGCGGTGATACCAAATACTGTAACTGAGTGGACGATCGACAGTACCTCTATAAGCGATAACGGCTATTATCTTAACTATGACGGCACATGGAAACTGGTTCAGCAGGTAACTATCACTGATGCTCCCGAAAATGGTGACCCGCATTTTATGACGGTGGAGAACGGTGCTGTACAGAACACCAATGATCCCACGGAAACCATAATGTGGAAAAAGACAGTCATAGATACCGTGAACAATAAAGTGCGTTTTACACTTTCGTGCAAAAGCGGTAACAACACGTACTATCTTAATCAGGCCGATGGCGAGCTTGTGCTTACCACAAGTGCGGCTTCTCCGACACTATGGAGTTTCAAGGAGGCTGTAATAGGAAATCAGGCGGAAGACAATGAGCCTGCGAAGATCTATACAGTCATCGAGGGCGATGAAGAAGGCAACGGCTATGCGCTTTACTACGATGAAGAGGAAGATAACTGGTTTCTTACCGATTTCCAGGAAACAGCATCGGGCTCGGGCATAGGCAACGAATGGGGCGTGTCCATACCGATGCAGGAGATGTACACGAATCTGAAGTACATCAAAGAACATTTCGCTACCGACTCACAATACGTTTCTTCGAAGACTATTGTAATTGACGATTCGACCGGAGAAAAGACTGAACGTGAAGAAGATCGTATATATTCCAACCTTGCAACAAGCACATACGGCAGTGAAACGACTAATCGTAGAACTTATGTTCAAAATGGCTTGGGAGAGTTTACCTTTACGCATCGTACTAATTTATCAGGTAATCCCTATCTGTATCTGACGGATGAAACCAATACCACAACAAACAGTGCAACCGTAAAATATGTACACTTGCTTGACGAGACACAGTCGGCACACTATATCAAGGTCGGCAGCAATTACCTTACGTTGAACAGCAACCATAATGGTTTTACCTCATCAGACGAAGCTGCGGCGACCAAGTGGGTCATTGACGGAAGCGGTCATATATATGTTGATGTGGAAGGCACGACCTCGGTTGAACGGCGGTATGTAAATGTTTCGGGCGGAATACTGACTGCAACAAATACAGCATCTACCACTTGGACATACGATGATGTCAACAACAGGTTATACTGTACATCTGGCGGAAATACTTACTATCTGGCATATGGCAACGGCTGGAAAGCTACTACACAGGAAGAACTGTATCATCTGACCAACGGTTCCGGCAGTTATCTGACAGTAGAAAACGGAAAGCTTGTGACCACACAGACGCCCGATGTATGGACACCGACAGCAGGTGGCTACACCATTGAAAAGAACGGTACTCAATACAGTGTTGAAAGCAACGGTACACTGACGGGCGCTATGTTCATACATGACGGCAACAACTATATGACTAGCACACTTGCCAATACAACTGGTCAGAGCAATGCTTCAACATGGTATTTCAGTGGTTCGTCTTCCCCAATCTATACGGTCAGTGGAGGAACAACGCTCTACTTGAACAAAACGGGAAACAATACATTACAGGTTGGAACGAATAACAATCCTACTGTATGGACGATAGACATGGAAAACAATGAGATAAGAAGCGGAGATTGGTATGTATTCCGCAGTGGAAATCAGTGGACACTGAAACGTAAGAATACCAATGTTATATCTGACGGGGGCACAAATTATGTACGTATTGATGCTAATGGAACTCCCGTTAATACAACAGATATTGATCAGGCTTCCGACTTTGTGCCAAGCAACAATGGCAGCACCCTTACAGTTTATGCAAATAATACAACTTATGTTTTTACGGTTGACGGAAATGGCAGGATACTTAGAGGCGATAAGATGCTGTATTTTGAAGGTGATGACTGGAGATTAACAGAGCCAACTTATACAGTTATTACCGATGGAAATGGACACTATCTTAATTATAATGGAAGTGGGATTAATAATTCAAATGATCAATATACAGCAACACATTGGATGACCCAAAACATTAACAATGGATTTACCATTTCAAATGGATCGGTTTATTTGCGTGGTTATCGTGAGGGCAGGAATTATGTAATTTATAACACATATACTTATAACTTAGGTACTAGAGACTCTGAATCTGATTCCAATACTGATACTACTACTTGGAATAATGATAATAATGGGCTTTATGTTACTATTGCTAATACTAAATACTATTTAAATTATTCAAACTCAGGTTGGACGACACTTTCAGCTAATTCCGGAAACGCAGTCGTTCAAACCATTACCCCAACCAATAATGCCACACGGACGCCTATAACTTACTCGCCTGTTACCGCGTTTACTGCAAACACTATTGCCTACACAGCATCTGAAATAGGCGAAACAACAGTAAAGATCGCTGACACAACATACCGTCCCTTCACAGTGACGATGGGTTCTGAGCCTGTGGGTCAGACGTATTTTCCGCTGCAGATAAATGTGGACAGCAGCAAGACAGGTGCGGACAGATTTTCTGTAAATCCGCTGAACACAGGTTATGTCATCAGTGGTCATCTTGATTCGACAAACGGCGGCGATATCCGTGTTTCGGAATATACCAAAAGTGATAATATCACGAAATCATTGAAAGATAACAACACTGCTCTTGATCCAACAAAGGTTCGCACATTCATGGGCGGTACCAACAGGACGCTTTCAGCTTACGGCTTAGATAATTTCGTCAAGTATGATGAAACCAGTACCAAATTCAACGAGACTATCAAAGGTGATAGCAGTGTTTATGGTCTGCATTTCATGGATGCAAGCATCAGTATCGACGATCTTGTGACAGCGCCTTCGGTAACGATCAATGAGACTGTATATGAAAATTATCAATTGCCAAAGGACAGCATCGACTTCCGTCTGAAGGATAAGGGCTATATCAACTTCCTGGCAGGTACTTACTTTTCGGGCAACGACAGCTTTTTCTCCCTTCACAAGATCGAACGAGATGCCGACAACAATATAACCTCCATCAAGGAGATAAAGGACATATACGGCACAGGCAAAAGACGTGACCCGTATATCTACAAATTCTCCAATAATGACTATGAGAGCTGGGTATACTACAGGAGCGGTAATGTAAAGGAACACAATGTATACAACAGCATTTCGGAACTACCTGACGGCTATGAAAGTATCTTCAACACATAGTGGATAAAGACACAGACACTGACTACCAAAGCCGTATACTACTTTGAGATACCAACAGATGCAGGCGAATACGCGCTGGGTTCGGTTGACGGTGGTACAGGTGCATATCTGCTGTATCTGGATATAGGCACAGGCGGCAGCGTTAAAGCACCCGAGGGCAACGCGAAGTTTTCGGAAGTGATACCTTCAGATGTAAGCAGAACGGAAACGACTCTTACATACGAAGAAACATCGACTGCGACGACCCCTGTTGTTATCAATTCGTATCCGACCTATTTCCCGTTGGCGATGAATGCAAGCGGAACAAATGTATTAGATTCCAACACAGGTTATGTTGTCAGCGGTGCGAATTATCCGGGCAATGATCCGCCCGGTGATATACGTGTATCAAGATATGACCGTAATCCGTATATCAGTAATTCTCTGACAAACGGATCTCTTGACAGCAGCAAGATATTTACTATCGGCCTGAACGGTCAGCAGCAGACCCTGCGGCAGTACGGTACTGACAGATTCTACAAGTACCATACTGCAAGATCACAGCTGCAGGAAACGCTGGATGCTGGTGAAGGAAGCGTGTATGGTCTGCATTTCATGGATGCTGAGATCAGCAAAGATCATCTGGTAACACTTCCCACGGCAACGTTAAACGGACAGACCTATACAAATTTCGCTGTTCCTGAGGATAGTATCGACTTTACGCTGCGCACGCAGGGATACATTAACTTCTTTGCAGGTACGTATTTCAGCGGCTCCAATGTACAGAGCTTCTTCTCTCTGCATCAGATCTTCCGTAATGCACAGAATGAGATCACTGAGATCAAGGAGATCAAGGAGATATACAAGAATGCTGACGGAACATCATATACCTATCGGTATGACGGTGAAAGCGCACCGTCAAGCGGAACGAAGGTCTTCGATACTGCATGGTTGACCGATCCAAGCAATATTACAGCAAACAGAGTATACTATTTCGAGATACCTGTCAACGAAGGCGAATACGCGCTGGGTTCAGTAGCGGGAAAGAATGGCGCATATTTACTGTATCTTGATATATCTACTCATCAAGGCGACTCCATACTCACACGTGAGAAAATGGAGATCATATCTTCGACTTATCTGCTGCCTGCAGGTATAAGATTCAGTGATGATGAGTACAAGTCGTATATCATACCCATAACACAGACAGGTGATACGGCGATCGTAAGCGAGAACGGCACCGTGACCTCTGTGCCCGAACTGGATGAAAACAGTACAGAGGAGACCAGACTCATCGAGACCGTTACAATTTCAGACTACGCAGGAATGCTGGTCGTACAGCGTATTACAGAGGGCAGCACAGTGACCTACTATTACGGAACTGATACCGAACATCTGATACTATCCACAGCACTGGTATGCAGCGGATATTTCAGCGGTACCGAGCCCGATACCGAGCCCGATACAGTGATACTGCAGTACTACTATTATCCTGAGGGAACCAACACCGTTATGAATACCGCATCTGCAGAGTATGATATCGCAGATGATGTTACTGTAACTGCATACGATGTGACAGCTGCGGCAGACAGTGCTGCTGTTACAGCTTATGTAACCGGATTTGACGGTGAAAAGTCTTATCTGACATTCCAAAGCCGAAATGGTCTTTCAGCAGGTGACAGTGTGATAATTACGGTGCGCTCTCCGTAAACCAAAGCTGCCGCTTACACGGTAAAAATAAAGCCTCGACAGCATATATGCGATGCTGATACAGAAGGTTTTCACCATAGTATTTCTGATGTCCGGTCAGAAGTACTATGGCGTTTCTGTTGACATGGCAGTAATACTGTGATATAATGTATGCAAATACAAATCGGATCCGCATAGAGAGGGGCTATAAAAATGATATTATCAGATAAGACGATTATCAAAATGCTTGATGAAAACTCATTGGTTATCAAGCCGGTCACAAAAGAGCAAATACAACCCGCAAGTGTGGATATACGGTTAGGTGATACATTCAGCGTTGTTGATGACACACCGTCGGGAATAATTACTCTTGACAATAAGATAGAATATAAGACTATTAAAACTGACACCTACTTGATCTTACCCGGACAATTCGTTTTAGCAACAACCATGGAGTATTTTGAACTCCCGGATAACCTGACGGCATTTGTTGAAGGCAGAAGTTCTCTTGGCAGAATGGGATTGTTTATTCAAAATGCAGGATGGGTAGATCCCGGATTCAAAGGTGAGATAACATTAGAACTATATAATGCTAACAGATGTGCTATAGAACTTAAATGCGGCCGTAGAGTAGGTCAGCTGGTATTTGCTGAAATGGACGATCATGCACTGAATCCATACAGCGGAAAGTATCAGGGACAAACAGGTGCAACAGGTTCAAAAGTGTTTATGGATCCCGATAAATTCTGAGCAATATGATCAATACAATGCCCCGAAGCGCTTCAATGCGCTTCGGGGCAAAACTTATGTGTTGGGTGACCGCCTTATCCTGTGAAGGCGGTAAAAAAAGTCGGTTGGGATTCTTACAGAGTGAGTACCGTTATCGCTGTGAATATCAGCAGTATGGCAGCGAAGATCAGTATTATGCACAGCCTTTGAAGACGTTTTTTCTTTTCCTGCCGTTGACGTTTCAAAGATTCCAGCTGCGCTGCTGCGTGCTCCTCTGCTTTTTTCATAATATCATCTGTGATGCGGCTGTCCATGATCTTCACCTCGTTTCAATGTCGTAAAGAAAGTGCGGTCAGACGATCGCCTTCTTGCCTTTGATATGTGCGGCTATTATAGATATATCAGTAATTGTGATCTTTCCGTCACCGCTGATATCTGCTCTGCTTTCCTGATCTTCATTCAGTGATCTTTTTCCTTTAACATAAGCTGCAGCAAGGGAAAGATCGGTAACATTTATTATACCGTCACCGTTTATGTCGCCTTTAACTTTGAGCCTTTCTATAGCTACCATTTTGGCGGCTTTGGATCCGCCGTCATAAATGGTATTGTTTCCGACAGTATATGGAGAAGGGAAGGATAAATTTCCGTCATATATATTGAAGCTGTCGGGGGCAAAAGCGAATGCCTGTTCGGAGCCTGCTGCAAGTACATCAGAATTGTAAATATCTATACTGCCTGTTGTAGTCCCTATCCCCACATGACCCAATGCCATAAGACGGGTATTATCTATGGTGAGTTTACAGTTATGGTTTGCTATGGCTGTTATGCTGTTTCCGGAACTTGTTCCCGTACCCGTGATAAAGACGCCTTTGCCGGTTATGACAGTATCTTCATGCAGGACGGTATATCCGGGTATTTCGGAATCCTCGGTCACGTTTATAATAAGACCTTTCTCACTGCTGTATATCAGCTCTTGGTCCATGGGGTGATCGAAGCTTCCCGATATAGTCAGCATCTTTTGGACGGGATCATAGCTGAATATACCGTTATCCAGTATATCATGGCAGTTATCTGCATTGACCTTGTTCTCGTCTATCCAGAGGTCGTATGAGGGTATCATACGTACATCTTTTGCGTAGGTGGTCATATCGGCTTCGTATATGCCGCCCTCTCCCCAGAAGCAGTAGGCGGGTTTTGTGATATCACAGCGGAATATTGATACGGTATTTAGATCGCATATCGCAGCTTCTTTACCGTGGGCATTTATGTATGATCCGCTTATATAAATATCCTGAGTGCCCCTGATGCTGCCCGAGATCGCGTTGCAGCCGCTGATATCAAGGTCGGCATCCATTATGGTAAGGCGGGTGCCGCCGTACAGGGTTATGGCATTTAATGAATCTGAGGTGCTGAGTGACAGCTTGCCCGTACCTGTTATCGTGGTGTCTTTATAAAAATAAAAGTATCCCTTCAACTCGGAATCTCCGATAACGTTTACGGTAAGATCTTCAATATTGCTTGATATCAGTTCAGCACTCTCGTAGCCGTAATTGCCATTGATAGTAAGCGTGCTTGTTTCGGGTTCATAGCTGAATACTCCGTTGCCTAGTATATCTTTGCAGTTTGAAGTTTCTACTCTTTCTTTGCCAACATAAATATCATACACTTCTCCGGCGCTAGCTTTCAGTGTCCCTGCGGGAAAACCCGATAATACGGCTGCTGAAACGAAAAGGACTGCAGATGCTGATACGATGCGTTTTATCAGATCTTTCATATTATGCTCCTCCTTATCTATCAGTCGATATATAAGATCTGCGATTTACTATAACGTTTACGATGAGATCAGTGCATTATATACCACATATATTATAGCGTATGAACATCTTAACATATTCTCGACTAAATGTCAATAATATTTGTGCGATTTATTTCTAAAGTCGGAAATTTTATATTAAATTGATTCAAGTAATATCGTCAGAGAAAATTCTTAACAATTTTGTCGAAAATTTGGCAATGTATATGAAGCCTGAGCTGATATTTTACAAATATCGAACTAATGTTTTCGTAAACGTTTACGTTTCGTTGTTAACTTGTTCAAAACAGTTGGGGAGAAATTATAAAAAAGTGCAAATTTATGTAAAAACACTTGAATAATCATAGCAAGTGTGTTATAATGTATGCTATATAAGGTCAGAGAACATAAAAAACGTTTTCTGACAAAAAGTGAGGAGAGTAAGAAGTGAATAGGATAGACTTGAATTATACGTTCAAGGGCAAGGACTGCGTAAAGATGCAGTCGGGGAAATATACTGCAATAATCGCTCCGTCTGTCGGATCTTCGGTGTTGAGATTCAGAGATGACGAAAACGATTTGGAAATATTCAAATTCCGTAAATTCATACCTATGAAGACTATTGAGGAACAGCGCGAGATATGGGGTCTTCCGACGCTTTATCTGCCTAACCGCTTTGATAAGGGCGTGCTCAGGACTTCCGATTCTGTGTATGAACTGCCGATAAATGAGCCGCTTCTGGATAATTTCATCCACGGCTGGGTACACAAGCGCGAGCATGAGATAGAATGCTATACCGAAGAGAACGGCAAATGCGTACTGATAACCTCATACGTTTTCGATGAAAAGGACGAGATGTACAAGTACTTCCCGCTGGATTTCAAGATATCCTATACCTTCACCCTCTCTCCTGACGGGCTGAAACAGGAGATATATCTGACCTCCAATGCGGAAAAGGCACTGCCTGTTTCTATATGCACCCACACCTGTATAAACGCTCCGCTCAAAGACGGCGGGGATGAAGCTGATCTGAGGCTTTGCGTACCCATTGGTGAAAGGTGCGAACTCAACAGAAGATGTCTTCCTACTGAGAAACTGCTGCCTCTGGCAGACTGGGACAAGGAATACAAGGACGGACAGAAGGTGCCTGTTGGTCAGCCGCTTGATAACGATATGTATACCGCGGTAATGAACGAATACAATGGCAAGCCCTTTAACGGCGTTATTGTAAGGGATCTGAAGAGCGGTCATACACTTCTCAACGAGGTGTCCAAGGAATTCAGGTTCTGGAATATGTGGAACGACAGCGGTGATAAGGGATATTTCTGCCCTGAGCCCATGACCGCGATGATAAATTCAGCTAACCTGTCGCTGGGTGCTGATGTGACAGGCTACTGTGAGCTGAAAAAGGGCGAAACATATAAATGCTGGCAGAGGTTCTACACCGAGTAAAAAAGCTTTTCACAGCTGCGGCTGCAGCGGTCTTTGCGCTGACGGCATCAGGTTGTGAGTGGGACGATGCGGAGATACCCGATGCAGAGTCCGCGGCAGATAAAGTCACCTCGGATGATGAGATACTTACCGAGGAGGAAATATTACTGCCTGAAGATCCACCCGAGATAACGTCGGCTAAGGAAGTATTTGAGAAATGGCTGGGATATCTTGCGGAGGGTGAGTGTGATAAAGCTGATGAGATGATTACCGAAAGGCTTAGATCGCAGCCTTCGCTTTCAAGGCTGTTCAATGAGTATTTTCCCGGAAAAGCATCGGTGGGTTACTTTGCACCTGCCACTTTATCCGAAAATGACGGTGAGATCACCGTAGTGCTCAGAGCTGCCGTATCATCCGAGATCCTGCCGGAGTGTAAGGTCAATGCGGAGGTATCCGTCAGGATACAGGCGGACGGAAACGCAGCGATAGATCAGCTTCGCGAGATAGGCAGCAGCTCATCTGATGTAAGGATGTTATACCGCAAAGCATATATAGCTTATCAAGCGGCGGCAGAGATATTTGACGATATCGATCCTGTGCCTTACGGGGGTATGCACCATATAGGTGACGGTTCGGAACTGACGGAGACCGTCAGAGAAAAAACCGTTCCTTCCGATACTGAAAGCTTCAGCATCGCGGTGCGGGACAAAAAACTGATGTATGTCAGCTGGAGCAACGGGGCTTATACCATGAGATACCCGAAAGCTCAGTGATGAAAAATGATATCATAGGATCTGTCCCCGTGAAGGGGCGGTGACTTAGTATAAAAATAATGGAAAGGTGGAAATACCAATGAAATTCGGAAAATTTGACGACGTGAACAAGGAATACGTCATCACCGAACCAAGAACTCCTTACCCTTGGATAAACTATCTGGGCTCTCAGGCGTTCTTCTCCCTCATATCCAACACAGCAGGCGGTTACAGCTTCTACAAGGACGCAAGACTGAGAAGGATCACACGTTACCGTTACAACAACGTGCCTATCGATATGGGCGGAAGATATTTCTATATCAATGATAACGGTACTGTATGGAATCCCGGCTGGTCACCTGTAAAGACCGAGCTTGATGCGTATACCTGCCGTCACGGTATGGGATATACCATAATCAAGGGTGAAAAGAACGGTCTGGAGGCTGAAGCTACATTCTTCGTACCTAACAACTACAACGGAGAGGTACAGCAGGTTGTCCTCACCAACAAGAGCGGCGCAGCAAAGACATTCAAACTGTTCTCTTTCGCAGAGTGGTGTCTGTGGGATGCACAGGATGACTGCACAAACTTCCAGAGAAACTTCTCTACAGGCCGTGTTGAAGTAGACGGCTCTGTTATATACCACAAGACCGAGTACAGAGACAGACGTGACCACTACGCTTTCTACTCTGTTAACGACAGCATCGACGGCTACGATACAGACAGAGATGCTTTCATTGGTCTGTACAACGGTTTTGGTGATCCTCAGGCTGTTATTGCAGGAAAGGCAACTGATTCCTTCGCTGACGGCTGGTCACCTATCGCTTCACACTACAAGGAGATCACCCTTGCAGCAGGCGAGAGCAAGACACTTATCTTCATCCTCGGCTATGTTGAGATGCCTGTTGACCAGAAGTTTGAGGCTGACGGCAAGACCATCAACAAAGTAAAGGCAAAGGCTATGATCGAGCAGTTCAATACTCCCGAAAAGGTCGCTGCAGGTCTTGCAGAACTCAAGGAGTCATGGGACAAGCTGCTGGGCATACTCAACGTTGCTACTCCCGATGATAAGGTTGACCGTATGGTAAATATCTGGAACCAGTATCAGTGTATGGTTACATTCAACCTGTCACGTTCTGCTTCCTACTTTGAGTCAGGTATCGGCAGAGGCATGGGCTTCCGTGATTCCAACCAGGACGTTCTTGGCTTCGTTCACCAGATACCCGACAGAGCAAGAGAGCGTATCATAGATATCGCTTCCACTCAGCTCCCCGACGGCGGCTGCTATCACCAGTATCAGCCACTCACCAAGAAGGGTAACTCCGATATCGGCGGCGACTTCTCCGATGACCCGCTGTGGATGATCCTGTCCGTTTCCGCATACATCAAGGAAACAGGCGACTGGGGCATTCTGGATGAGATGGTTCCTTACGATAATGATGAGTCCAAGGCTCAGCCTATGCTGGATCACCTGAAGGTATCCTTCTATCACATCGTAAACAACCTCGGTCCTCACGGTCTGCCTCTGGCTATGCGTGCTGACTGGAACGACTGCATCAACCTGTCATGCTACTCCGATACTCCAGGTGAGAGCTTCCAGACTTACACCAATCCTAAGTTCGCTGCTGAGGGCGGCTACTCCAAGGTAGCTGAGTCCGTAATGGTTGCTACACTGTTCACCTACACAGGTCCTAACTACGTTGCTATCCTGAAGCATCTCGGCAAGGATGACGAAGCTGCTGCTGCACAGGCTGAGATCGACAAGATGAAGAAGAACGTTATGGAATCTGCATGGGACGGCAACTGGTTCCTCAGAGCTTATGACGCTAACGGCGAGAAGATGGGCTCCAAGGAGTGCGAAGAGGGTCAGATATTCATCGAGCCTCAGGGCTTTGCTATCATGTCCGAGATCGGCAAGGAGCAGGGTGCTGACAAGAAGACTCTTGCTGCTATAGATGAAAGACTCAACACCAAGTTCGGTCTGGTACTGAACAACCCTGCATTCACAAAGTACTACATCCAGTACGGTGAGATCTCCACATATCCCGGCGGATACAAGGAGAACGCAGGTATCTTCACACACAACAATGCATGGATAATCTGTGCTGCTGCTTATGCAGGTGAGGGTGATCAGGCATTCAAGTACTATTCCGAGATCGCTCCTGCATTTACTGAGGATACTTCCGATATCCACAAGACCGAGCCTTATGTATACGGTCAGATGATCGGCGGTAAGGACGCAGGTGCTGATATCGGCAGACCCGGCAAGAACTTCGGTCAGGGCAAGAACTCATGGCTGACAGGTACAGCTGCATGGAATATGGTAGCTATCTCCCAGTACATCCTGGGTGTACAGCCTGACTTCGATGGTCTGAAGATCGATCCTTCCATTCCTTCTGCTTGGGACGGCTTCAACATCACAAGAAAGTTCCGCGGCAACACCTACAACATCACCGTTAAGAACCCCGATCACGTATGCAAGGGCATCAAGGCGGTAACTGTTGACGGTACCAAGATCAACGGCAACGTAATGCCTGTATTTGAGGCTGGTTCTACTCACGAAGTTGAAGTAGTAATGGGCTGATACCAATAAGTATAATAAAAGAGCGGTCGGTGCTGACCGCTCTTTTTTGTATACTGTTGTATGGATGTATCATGCAAACGCAAAGCCCCGCATATCTTCGCAGATATGCGGGGCTTGTTTAAATGCGCCCGACAGGAGTCGAACCTGCGGCCTTCAGAGTCGGAGTCTGACGCTCTATCCAGCTGAGCTACGGACGCGGAATTAGTGAAAAATGAATAGTATCGGTGCCGCCCAAGACGTTTTTTGGAACGCGGGCGGATACCTTTTCTATTCTGTTATATGGTCATATTTTTTATCTCAGCTTAGCACCGTTAGGCAGTGTCTGGTCGGGGAATATCACCCTTGCAGAACCGTCGGGAGCATCTGCTGCGCAGATCATTCCGTTGGATTCAACACCGCAGAGTGTAACAGGCTTCAGGTTTGCTACGATGATGACCTTCTTGCCGATAAGGTCTTCGGGCTTGTACCATGCAGCTATACCGCTGACTACCTGTCTGCCGCCGAAACCGTCATCAAGCTGTAAGCAAAGGAGCTTCTTGGACTTCTTTACCTTCTCACATTCCTTGACCTCTGCCACTCTCAGCTCGACCTTTGCAAAGTCATCAATTGTGATCTGCTCTGCAAGAGGTACAGGCTCGAATGCGTCAGCAGCTTCTTCAGCCGCAGCAGCTGCTGCCTGTGCAGCCATCTTAGCCTCAGCTTCCTCCATGAACTTAGCAGCGTCTATTCTTGCAAACAGCGGAACAGGATCGCCCACACTGCTGCCGACTTTCAGCCCGCCGAATTCGTTCAGGCTGTCAAAGCCCTTTACATCTGTGCCGATCTGAGTGAGTATCTTCTCGCTTGTCTCTGGCATGAATGCTTCGAGTATAACACCCAGGAAACGGATAGTTTCAAGCAGGTTGTAGAGAACTGTGGAAAGTCTGCCGAACTTGGCTTCGTCCTTGCCCAGTACCCACGGCTCTGTCTCGTCGATGTACTTGTTTGCACGTCTTGCCAGTGTCATTATAGCTTCCATAGCGTCAGCCATACGGTACTGGTCGATAAGGTCAGCCACCTTCTTGGGAGTTTCAACTGCAAGAGCGATAAGCTCGTCATCAACAGGCTCTTTCACCTCGGGCTGACGTATCTCACCGCCGAAATACTTCTTGGTCATGGCAACAGTTCTGTTCACCAGATTGCCCAGAGTATTTGCAAGGTCGGAATTGTATCTCTCGATAAGTGATTCGTAAGTTATTGAACCGTCACCGTTAAGACCCATCTCGCTAAGCAGATAGTATCTTGCGCCGTCAACACCAAAGGTATCCACAACTTCATCAGCATAGATAACGTTACCCTTGGACTTGCTCATCTTGTCCTCACCGAAGAGTATCCAGTTGTGACCGAAGAGCTTCTTGGGTATCTCAACGCCCAGTGCATGAAGCATGATAGGCCAGTAGATAGAATGGAATCTCATTATATCCTTGCCGATAACGTGGCAGTCGCAGGGCCAGTACTTCTTGAACTGCTCGCTGCTGCCGTCGGGATCATAGCCCAGTGCTGTAATATAGTTTGAAAGCGCATCTATCCATACGTAGATAACGTGCTTGGGGTCGAATGTAACAGGTATCGACCATGTGAAAGTTGTTCTCGAAACACAGAGATCCTGAAGACCGGGCTTGATGAAGTTGTTGAGCATCTCCTTCTTGCGGCTCTCGGGAACGATGAAATCGGGATGTGTCTCGATGTAATCTTCCAGCCACTGCTGATACTTGGAAAGCTTCAGGAAGTATGCTTCCTCATGTGCGGGCTTTACTTCACGTCCGCAGTCGGGACATTTGCCGTCAACCAGCTGTGACTGTGTCCAGAAGCTCTCGCAGGGTACGCAGTACATACCCTCGTAAGAACCCTTGTAGATATCGCCCTGCTCATAAAGCTTGTTGAATATCTTCTGAACTACCTTTTCGTGCTGTTCATCGGTAGTTCTGATAAAGCCGTCGTAAGATATATTCATGCACTTGCAGATATCCTTTATCTCGCCTGCTACCTTGTCAACGTGCTCCTTGGGAGAGATACCCTCTTCCTTAGCAAGACCTTCTATCTTCATGCCATGCTCGTCCGTACCTGTGAGGAAGAAAACGTCATAGCCCTGCATCCTTTTGAAGCGGGCGATAGCGTCGGTGAATACGACCTCATAGGTGTTGCCTATATGGGGCTTTTTAGACGCATAAGCGATAGCTGTTGTTATATAAAATTTTTCCTTAGCCATAAAAAGACCTCCTGTCAAGAATGTCACTATACTATTATACCACATAATAAAATCAATTGCAAGCGTTTTTTGCCAAAAAAGAAGAGCTGCACGATATGGTGATTCGTGCAGCTTTGTTGTTAGTCTTTGCCTACGGCTTCGCTGAGGGTTTTGCGTACAGCGCCTTTGCCTGCCAGCATTTTATCGAGGTAAGATATGATCTTATCCGCAAGACCAGCATTTACCAGATCGGTACCGAACAGGGTGCTGTTTTTCAGCACTTCACGTACTTTTATGCCATCGCATACGTTCCCGTACCATTCCTTGCGGACGGTCTTCTGCATATACTCCAGCATCGGGTCGGAACTCAGTTCCATAGCCTCGCCGTTATCGTCTGTACCGGTCAGGTACCTGAACCATGCCGCTATAACCAGTGGTATAAGTTCAAGTGTTGAGGTATCGCCCTTTTCTTCATAAGCCTTTATCGTTTCACCGAAGCGTATAGCAAGCTTCTGGCTGGTATCGGTGGCTATCCTCTGTGGAGTATCTGGCAGGTTGCCGTTTGGCAGACGTTCTTCCAGCACTTCTCTTAGGAAATCCTCGGGACGGATTATACCGGGGTCAACAACTACGGGAAGACCCTCGTTGTATCCAAGGCGGTATACCAGCTTTCTGAGGTCGGTGTCCTCCATTTCCTCGGCTATCTTTTTGTGACCCAGCAGACAGCCGAATATTGCAAGCGCCGTATGCAGGGGATTAAGGCAGGTCATTACCTTCATCTTCTCTGCGCGGTCAACGGTCACGCGGTCGGTCAGATATACTCCTGCCTTTTCAAGGGGCGGTCTGCCGTTCGGGAAATCGTCCTCTATCACGAGATACTGAGGCATCTCGGCATTTACGAAGGGGGCTATGTAAGTTCCGCGGGCGGTCCTTACAGGCTGCATTCCCTCAATGCCCATAGCGGTCAGTTCATCGCATATACCGCTGTCGGGACGTGGAGTTATCTTGTCTATCATAGACCATGGGAAGCTGACCTTGCCGCTTTCAAGATAAGTGATAAAGTCTTGGCTGACAAGACCATTTTCAGCCCATGCACAGGCTATGAACATCACCCCTGCGCGCAGCTTGTCGCCGTTGCGGCTGCAGTTATCCATGCTGACCAAAGCCAGTGGCTTTTCGCCTGCTATGAACCTGAAATACAGCATAGCCGCGATAACAGCCATAGCAGAGTTCAGGCTGCCCTCGGGTCCTGCGCTTATATCCTCCTTCACAAATGGGAATACATCGCCGTTCATATCCTTTACAGCGTAGCCTTTTTCGGTGATGGTGAATGATATCATCTGCAGGGAACTGCTTTCGGCATATTTTTTAAGCTGACCGAAGCCTTCACCCTTAGCGCAGAGTGCGCCGCCGATACTGCCTATTACACGCAGATATCTATCGCCCTGAGCACGAAGTCCCACCAGCAGCACCAGATCATCGAATGGATCGTATATCTTCTCGATAGTCTCGGTATTAAAGCTGTCCACCGTGATAATGCCGCTTTCAGCCTCGCCTTTCTTTATCAGTTCGTCCTGAAGGCAGGCGATATATCCGCGGAATATATTGCCGCCGCCGAAGTGTATCCATGCAGGATGATCCAGCGTGCGCTTTTTTACAGCTTCCGTATCATATCCCGGCATTATGAAGCCCTTGTCTTCCCATGCCTGTTTGTTGTTGACTATGCTTTCCGTTGATAGCTTCATGATGATCTCCTTATCTTTGTACCTGCGCTGAACCGCTGCCGAATGCCAGTGCTTTTACTTCATCTGCGCTTATGATGTTGCAATCGCCTTCCACCGAGAGTTTAAGACAGCTTGCAGCAGCTGCGAAATCAACTGCAGCCTGTGTGTCCATACCCTCACCGAGTGCATATATCAGCCCTGCAGCAAAGCTGTCGCCGCCGCCTACACGGTCAACGATCAGCGAACGGTATTCGCGGCTGAAACAGTGGTTTGTACCATCGTACAGCAGTGCAGCCCATTTGTTCTCATCGGATGAAAGTGTAGTCCTCAGGGTTATTGCGACTTTCTTGAAGCCGAATCGTTCTTTCAGTTTTTCGGCTACAGCTTTGTACGCTTCATAGTCGCTGTCATCGCTGGCATTGGTCGGTATGCCGAATAGTTCCTCCGCCTGATCTCGTCCGCCGATGTATACGTCTGTATACGACAGTATACCGGCCATGACCTTTCCTGCGGTTTCTTTATCCCACAGCTTGCGGCGGAAGTTTATATCGCAGCTGACTGTTACGCCCAGCTTTTTCGCAGTCTTAACAGCTTCAAGCGAAGCCTTTGCACACTCTGCCGAAAGGGCGGGAGTTATACCTGTTATGTGGAACCAGTCAGTCCCCGAAAGCAGCCTTTCCCAGTCGAATTCTTCTGCCTTGGATGCCGCTATGGATGAACCTGCCCTGTCGTATATCACCTTTGAGGGACGCTGTGCAGCACCCTTCTCCAGGTAGTATATACCTATCCTGTCACCGCCACGGAGTATCTCGGAGGTATCGACACCGTACTGACGCAGTGTGTTTATGGCTGCCTGACCTATTTCATGGTCGGGGAGCTTTGTGACGAATTTGGTATCACACCCGAACTGTGCCAGTGATACAGCGGTATTTGCTTCTCCGCCGCCGTATACCGCTTCAAAGCTGTCTGCCTGCAAAAAACGTCTGTGTTCCACAGGAGATAGCCTTAGCAGCATCTCACCGAAAGTTACAAATCTCATGCTGTCACCCCCGTATTATACTTATGCCTGTGCCGATATGACCTCTGCGTGCCATGTGGTATAAAGTTCTTTCGGGCTTTTTGGCAGCAAATACGCTTGCACCCTCTTCATCTGTACCGACATACCTTACTTTCAGCATAATGTCCACAGCTGATTCGGTCGCCTTGCGTACAGCTTCAAAATCCCCTGCGGCTATCCATGCCTTGTTCACCATGAAGCTTCCGCCGCAGGCTATGACCTCAGGGGCATCAAGGTATTCCCCGATGTTCTTTGTATTCAGTCCGCCTGTAGGCATGAACTTCACTCCGCCGAAGGGCGCAGCCATCGCCTTTATCATGGCAAGTCCGCCTGCCTGTTCCGCAGGGAAGAATTTAACCTCTGTAAGTCCTATAGCAACTGCCTTTCCAAGTTCCGAGGGCGTAGCTATGCCCGGCAGTACGGTGACGTTCCTTTCAAGGCAGAGCTTTACTACCGCTTCATCAAAATTCGGTGAAACGATGAACTTCGCACCTGCCGCAAGTGCATCCTCAGCCTGTTTTACTGTCAGCACTGTGCCGGCACCGACTATCATTTCGGGGAAAGCTTTGCACATAGCCGCGATAGCATCCTTAGCCGCCGCTGTGCGGAAAGTTACCTCAGCCGCAGGCAGACCGCCCTCGCATAAAGCTTTTGCCAGCGGTACAGCTTTTTCGGCATCCTCTATCACAACCACGGGGATTATTCCTATTTTACCAAGTTCTTCCAACATCTTATCCATATATCATGTACCTCTTTTATGATCTTTGCTATGAATGATGATTCGTTTTATCCCAGCCCGAAGAACTTCAGGGCATTGTTGAAGCTGATATTTCTAACGATCTCACCAAGGTTTTCTTCGTCCGGGTACAGTTCGCCGTCAGCGCAAAGCCTGCCTATGTATGCGCATAGTATACGTCTGAAATATTCGTGCCTTGTGTACGAAAGCATACAGCGTGAATCCGTCAGCATACCGATGAAATTCCCGAGTACGCCTTGTTCGCACAAACTTCGCAGATGATCTTTCATGCCGCCAAGATTATCATTGAACCACCATGCCGCGCCGTGCTGAACTTTCCCGTATACTCCCTCATCATTGAAGCATTTTGCCAGTACATCAATAGCGGTGTTCATTGTAGGGTCAAGGCTGTAAAGTACTGTTCTGGGAAGATCATCGGTCTTGTCAAGTTCATCAAGAAAAGCCGCAAGGCTCTCTATGGGCGCATCACTGTGTATGCGGCCGAATCCCGCATCTCTGCCAACGGATCTGAACATACGGGTATTGGAGTTTCTTGCCACCCCGAAATGCAGCTGCATGACCCAGCCGTGACGGCGGTATTCCTTTCCGAGGAACAGCATGATCTCGGTAATAAATCCAAGACGTTCTTCCTCGGTGAGGTCTTCATTTGCCATGCCCTTGCGGAAAATGTGCTCGCATTCGGTCGCATCTGTTGGTATGCAGGGGAACATCACCGTACTCTGATCGCTGCTTTTGCATCCCATGCTTGTAAAGAAATCTATCCTCGCTGACAGAGCTTTTTTCAAGTCCTCAAAGCTGTTCACCTCAACGTCTGCAGCTTTTCCCAGTGCACGTACATAATCGGCAAAACCGCTGTCTTCTATAAGCAGCACCTTGTCGGGTCGGAATGTGGGTATGACTTTGCATCCGAGCGCTTTGTCCTCGGCTATCACTTTATGCCAACGCAGGTCGTCGCATGGATCGTCCGTTGTACCTATGACTTTTACCTTAGACATACGTATTATCTTCTTTGCCGAGAGTTCTCCGCTGTGAAGTTTCTTGTTGCACATATCGAATATTTCATCTGCGTTACTTTCGTTTATGGCAAGTCTGCAATCGAAGTACCTCTGCAGTTCCAGATAGCTCCAGTGATACAGCGGGCTTCCCACAGCCTGCGAAAGGGTTCTGCACCACAGCATGAAACGCTTGCAGCTGTCCTCTTTGCCTGTTATGTATTTCTCGGCTATGCCGCACTGACGCATGGCACGCCACTTGTAGTGGTCGCCCCCAAGCCATAGTTCGGTGATGCTGTCGAAGTTTTTGTCCTCTGCGATATCCTTTGGGTCGATATGGCAGTGGTAGTCGATTATAGGCATATCCTCAGCATACTTGTGGAAGAGTATACGTGCTTCTTCGGTATCGAGAAGAAAATCTTTATCCATAAATGGTCGTTTTGCGTTTTCCATAAAATACCTTCCTGTATCATTTAAGGCAGGGTGTCCCGCATAAGATACGGAACACCCGATTCATTGATTATTTTCCGTCCAGCTTGTCCAGCATATCCCATACACCCAGTATGTACATTATGCCCAGTGCCCTGTCATAAAGACCATATCCCGGACGGCATTTTTCATCCCAGATGTGTCTGCCGTGGTCAGGGCGGATATATCCGTCAAATCCGCCGTCGTGGTAGGCTTTTATGATATCCAGTATACCCACATCACCGTCGCAGTCGCGGTGGGATGTTTCGCTGAAATCACCGTTGTCAAAATGCTTCACGTTGCGTATGTGTGCGAATGCTATGCGGTCGCAGTGCTTTCGCACGATGTCAGCTACATTGTTATCCGGGTTTGAACCCAGTGAACCCGAACACAGTGTCAGGCAGTTATAGGGATCGTCTACCATATCAAGGAAACGGTCTACTGCAGCTTCATCGGTCAGCAGACGTGGCAGCCCGAAGATATCCCAGGGCGGATCGTCGGGGTGTATAGCCATTTTGATATCACACTCGTGACATACAGGCATAAGCTCTTCAAGGAAGTATTTCAGGTTTGCCCATAGAGTCTCCTTGTCAACATTCTTGTAAAGTGCAAAAAGCTCTTTCAGATTTGCCAGTCTTTCGGGTTCCCAGCCGGGCATGGTATATCCTTTTGTTTCCTTGAGGATGTATGCTGCCATTTCCTCGGGATCCTGTTTTATCTTGCTTTTTTCGTAATATAGCGCAGTTGAACCGTCGGGCAGGGGGTGAAAAAGATCCGTCCTCGTCCAGTCAAAAACAGGCATGAAATTATAGCAGACTACCTTAACGCCGAAATCCTTGAGATTGCGGAGAGTCTGCTTGTAGTTCTCTATATAAAGATCCCTGTTCTTGCCTGCGGTCTTTATATCATCGTGAACGTTCACGGATTCTACCACGCTCATGCCGAAACCGTACTTGTCCAGTTCGTCCTTGACAGCCTGTATCTCGTCTTTTTCCCAGACTTCGCCTGGCTGCTTTTCATGCAGTGCCCAGACTATCTCGCTGACACCGGGTATCTGACGTATCTGCGAAAGAGTGATGCTGTCATTGCCTGTGCCGTACCAGCGGAATGACATTTTCATGTGCGTTCCTCCCATCATTATTATTTATCTGTATTATACTACACTTATGTTGCGCTTTCAAGTGAAGTTTAGCTTTTTGTACAGATGCACGATGACGCCCAT
Organism: Ruminococcus albus 7 = DSM 20455; assembly: GCF_000179635.2. Classification (NCBI taxonomy): domain Bacteria; kingdom Bacillati; phylum Bacillota; class Clostridia; order Eubacteriales; family Oscillospiraceae; genus Hominimerdicola; species Hominimerdicola alba. The sequence goes on from NC_014833.1 coordinate 197,110, forward strand.
AAAACCGATGTTATGGGATGTAATCGACTACTATGGGGAAATGAACTTACCGATTATTGCGTTTCTGATTAAAGGTTAATTTCGCTGCTAATATTACCGAGATAAAAATTACTTATGTTGTTTGTTAAATTTACTGTACTGATATCCTTGCATAATGATTTATCTTAAAGGCGGCTGATCCTGCACAGTAAATGGCATAAATGCAAAAGCGGCTGTGACGGTATATCCGCCGCAGCCGCTTTGTTTAGTTTTCAGTATCAAGCCTTGGCAGCAAAGTGTGCGTTGAGCTTTTCAACCAGTGCATCGGGGTCTGTGCCGTGTACAGCGCAAGCCTCTTCGATAGTTTCGCCTCTGGATGCGGGACAGCCAAGACAATGCATTCCTATTTCGAGAAACAGGGGTGCAACATCAAAATCTGTATCGAGGATATCGCCGATAACAGTATCCTTAGTAACTGAATATGCCATTTGAAATTCCTCCTTTTCGGTCGTTTGATACATTATAACATATATTTCTGCAAATGTAAAGATACAGGGATACAAAATTTGGATAATTTCAGTAGACTTTATATATTTTGTTCACAACCGTCCGGTTTGAGTGCGTATTCAGATACTGTTGCAGTCCATGCCCCACTTTGTCATGCACAGGCGGATATAATATCCCTGAGGTACACCGCAGACGGGGCATTCTTCGGGGGCACTGCTGCTTGAAAGTATAAATCCGCAGTTCATGCATACCCAGACTTCTTCTTCATCACTGCTGTAAAGCTGTCCTTGGCGGATAAGCTCTGCAAAAGCTGAAAATCTTTCGGCGTGGGCATTTTCTATCTTTGCGATGTTCTCAAAATCACGGGCGATGTCGGCAAAGCCCTCCTCGCGGGCGATGCGGGCAAATTCGGGGTAGATAGTCCCTGATTCGTTCCGCTCATGTTCTGCTGACATATCAAGCACCGTAAGGAGGTCACTGCTTATATCCACGGGATAGTCTGCACAGATCTCCAGCTGCTGCCCCGAAAGATCTTTCAGATGATCGTAGAACACCTGTGCGTGGGCACTTTCCTGGTCGGCAGTAAAACCGAACAGCTCTGATACTGCGTAGTCCTGTGCAGCGAACTTTTTCTGTGCAAAGGTGTACCTGTTGCGTGCCTGACTTTCGCCTGCAAATGCTTTCATAAGGTTTTCACGGGTCACGGAATCTGCTAAATTCATATCATTGTTCCTTTCTGTATCCATTTATATGGTTAGGGTGCCGTTCTCGTTTTCTTCAAGAAGAAGCACACGTTCCTCAGCAGCGGTTACTGCGTTGATATAAACCAGTACCCTGCGTCCGCTTGCTGCCTGACAGGTGTATTCGTAGCACAGTACTTCGTTTCCTCCGTCAGTGGGTATGACTGCCATTCGGTCGCTCAGTACCCTCAGCCTTGGAGATATCTCTTTTTTCGCACGAAGGACGGAGCATATCTTGTCATCGTATTCGCGCTTGCGGTGGTTCGTCAGGAATCCCCTGGCATCATAGCCGAGTATATCACCGTTATCCATAGCCACCGATACCTTTACAAGATCGGGATATATACGTCTGCCAAGATCGCTGTAGCAGAAATTCACGGTCATAACATTGTCCTGTATCTCATAGTAGGTCTTCTCCATAGACAGTATACCCAGATCCTGTAGGCAGCTTTCGGCTTTTTGTACGGCAGTGTCGTTATCGAGCTTTGTACTGTCAACATTGCGCATCTTCAGAAAATATGAGATATATCCACCATTCTTTGTTACCTCGCAGAATGCTCCGCCTTTATCGTCGGAGAATCGCCATGCAGGCATTTTACCTTCTGACTCTGCTGTGTCGGTAAGGTCTGATACGCTGATATCCAGTGCCGAAGAAGCTTTCCGAAGGCAGTAGTCCTCGCTGACTTCTTCGGCATTTGCTGTCATGTGCGGTGTCTGTTCAAGTATATTGTCGGAGAAAGGTCCGTCATAGATAAGCTTGGGGTAATCGTCAAAGCTGCTCTCGAAGTCGGTGAAGCCCTCGGTGACATGGGGCGGTTCTTCGTCAGCCATAACGCCCTCAGCCTGTTCAAATGATAGTCCGCCTGCAGCTACTTCCCCTTCCAGCTCCCACAGCCTGTCGCTCAGTGCCTTTGAGAACCTGCAGAGGTCTGATATGCTGCTGTATTCCTCAGAGGTTAGCTTTTCGCCGTCTTGCAGTTTTTTTGACAGTGCCATAGAATAATTTCCGACCTGTGAGAGAAACTTGTTAGTGTTTTCAAGATCGAGCTGACTTACGGGAAGTCTTGCAAGGGCTGAACGGGCGGCGGAAGCATCGCGGCAGAGGTCGGCTGCGATAGCCTGCTGTACTTGTCCCGATGCGGAATACAGCTGTTTTTCAAGTGAGTTTGAGATGTTCTCGCAGCTGCCTGCAAGCTCTTCGACAGCGGCAGAGTAAGAATTGTTCACTGCACGCTGAGCAGTATCTGCACGTTTTGTCAGCAAAACATTTTTTACCGATAGCGCAGTGATCGCTGATAATGACAGCAGGGACATTTTTATCAGTCCGCGTTTTGTTATATGCATAAGCATCATTCCTTTACATGATCTTGAATATAGTATGTCACGATGCAAAAGGATTATGCAAAACAAAACGGACGGAGAATACGAGTTCTCCATCCGTTTGATGATAATTGTTTTATACGGAACGTCTTGTAAAGCTGTCCCATGCTGTAAGCAGGAATACTGCCATGTGCGCGATGATAACTATGAGTGCAAATCCCAGGGAGTGCTGTGGGAACACCGATGTACCCTTGTAAATGTTAAGCAGATCGGTGTTTGCGAATATAAGATATCTGCCCCAGTCCAGATTGAAGGAATACATTACAGATACCAATGCAACGTCTATGGAATTTAGTATGTAGCCTGTGATCACAGCAAGTGCGGTGCTTCTTACTAATGAGGACAGCGTGAATGCAAGTGTTGTGGATATGATAACCTGAACGCTCTTCAGCATGAAAGACTTTATAAGATAAACGAATGTGCTTTGTGCAATTACCTCGCCGTCAATGACACTGATATATGGAGCCGTTATACCCTTGAAGCTGAACAATAATCCCGTGATAGGTATGTTTATCAGGAACATTACCAGCATCATCAAAAAGCCCAATGATATCACGGTGAAATATTTTGCCATAAGTATCTTTTCACGCTTGACAGGGCTTATAAGCAGAAATTTTATAGTGCCCTGGCTGAATTCACTTGATACGATGCCGCCTGCTATCACGATCATGATGATTCCGATAAAGCTTTCAACATAGGGTATCTTTATCATTACATCCCAGAAATCAAAGTGCTCGTATGGGGTGATATCAAACAGTGAACTGGGTTTATACGAAGTGTCTTCGTATACCTCATGTTCAAGCTGATACATACCTACCATAACGATTTCCTGCTGAGATCTGCCGGTAGTGTCGAACGCTTCTCCGTTCATGCCGTTTGCAATTTGATTTATTATCTTATTCTGTTCGTCGAATTTGCTGCTGTAGTCTATATTGTGTTCAAGCCTGTAATTGCAAGCCCATCGCTCACCGGTGGAGGCATCCATGCTGTTTGCAGTGTATGTCATGAAACCACGCCAGTCATCGGTCTTGCAAAACATAGTCATTGTCTGTATCTCACGCTTGGAATCAGAGTACATACCTTGCGTGCAGGCTCTATACTGCCAGTCCGATGCCGGGTCGAAAGCTTCGATAAGTTCCAGCTTGTAATCGCGAAACGGGATATCGGGTGAGTTTTCCAATTCCAACTTTTTATCTTCCATCCTATTCGCATAGTGCTCGCTGTAGTCTGTTGTTTTACTGTCGATATCCCCGATAGCGTAATGGTCTATCAGCTTCATCAGCGGTGCAAAGCACAGGCAAGCTGCCAGGAAGATCACCAGCAGTATCCTTGTTGAAGGCTTTTTGTATAACTTTATATACTCGTTTTTAACGAGTGCAAAAAACTTACCCAATCTGTCCATCTCCTTCCGTTCCTGTGAGCTCTATGAATACCTCTTCGAGCTTTTTGCTTTCCTTGGGGTGTACGGAGTAGATGTTCATGCCGTTCCCTGCCATCTTCTTTATTGCTTCAGCTATATCCGCTTTTGCGTTGGTGCTGTCAAGCTTGATATAGAGCATACTGCCCTGTGCGGTTATGTTGTCGGTGTCGAGTATCTCCAGCGCCTTTTCGGCATCATCGGTCTCAATTATGTATTCGGTGGAGTTTCCCTGTGATTGGGAGATTATCTCCTCCATAGTATAAGTGCCTATCATACTGCCTTTTGCGATTATACCAACACGGTCACACATCATTTCCATCTCGCTCATAAGGTGAGATGATACCACTACGCACACTCCGTCCTTGTGAGCAAGATCTCTCAGGATATCACGAAGTTCCTTGATACCCTGGGGGTCAAGACCGTTTGTAGGTTCGTCCAGTATAAGGAGCTTTGGTTTGTGCATAAGTGCCTGTGCAACACCAAGCCTCTGGCGCATACCCAGGGAGTACTTTGATACCTTATCGTTTATGCGATTGGATAGTTTTACCAGCTCGACAGCTTTGTCGATCTCTGAAAAGTCCAGTCCACGCATACGGGCATACTGTCTGAGATTTTCTTTGCCCGTCATGAATTTGTATAACTCCGGATTTTCAACTATACCGCCCACATTATACATAGCAGCTTCAAATTCCTTGGTGATATCGTGTCCGCAGATCTTTACATCACCTTCGTCCAGAAGCAGGAGTCCCACTACGATTTTTATGGTAGTGGTCTTGCCTGCGCCGTTTGGTCCCAGAAAACCGAAGACCTCGCCTGCATAGCACTCCAGATCAATATCATGTAGGATATGCTTCTTGCCGATGGTCTTGTTCAGCCCCTTTATGCTCAGGACTACATTATTCTTGTCCATCAGCTTCACCTCCCTCGTTTTGATCGGGATACTGTATATCGACATTAGGATAATCATCATCGGATCTTGATACTTTTACAGCTTTCCAGACCCCGTCTTCCTTCTGCATTATCATATTGTATGAGCCGCTGACAGTGATCTGCTTATTACAATCCCATTTGCTTTTGTCGCGCACATCCCATGCGGTGCCTATATTGTATGCAGGCAGCTGCAGGAACGGTACACCGTCGATATCACAGCTCATTGTGTATGTTACCCAGATTTCAGCACCGTCTATGCCCCATTTTGATACGGATGCTTTTAATTGTTTGTATTCTGCGGAGTTTACACGGTCGTTACCTGTATTGTCGGCGGTCGAAGATTCAAGATCTAAAAGCAAAGCAGATTTGTTCATTACAAGTCCGTTTTCTGCTTCATCGACGGTAAGCGAATATGCTTTGTTGATGAAATTATCCTGTATACGGGAAGCCAGCATACGCTTTACACCCTCGCGGTTATCACCGATATTTGCCTCGGCTATCGTTCTTCCTATCTCCTCTGCACGTTCCTGTATCTCGGGGATATTGCTTTTGAACATAATGTTCTGAACAATAACATACACAGCGGTGCCTGCACCCAGCAAAATGCCAAGCACCACTCCTCGGTTCACGCGGTCAAGTCGTAACTTCATTTTCTAACCATCTTCTTTCTTTTGAAATTGTAAAATAAGGTTATCACACTGACGCACTGCGCTGAATAACTTTTTGACAGACTGTAACAATGATCGGTGGTATTATATTGCCTCTGCTGCGGCATCGGAAGAATACTCATCAATAAATGTACTTCGTTGTATTGATATGTTAAGCGGTGTGCTGAAGTGATAACCACATTTTTGAACGAATATCAATAACGTTTATGATTATAACACGAACTTAACAAAAAAGCAATAGTTTTTTCTCGAGTTTAAGATAAATTTAAGACAAAATTTAATCAGTATATTATAGTTTATAAATATAGTAATAGGAAGAATGTTTAACCGATGATAGATAACAAGTCCGATTTTTTTCACTTTTTTATGAAAAAAGGTTGACCTGACAGAAAATAAGTGGTATAATAACTGTATATGACCGATTTTGTATAATTCGGTGAATTATTGGAAATTTTTACATGGCGGGGAGTAGTATAACGTGGTTTTTGCAGATCTGTTTTTTCTGTATTTCTTTTTGCCTGTGTGTCTGATATGTTATTTCATCACACGCAACGCAACGATACGCAATATTGTACTAATAGTCTTTTCAATGATATTCTACGCATGGGGCGAACCTGTATGGGTCAGCATACTATGCGTATCAGCACTGGTCGATTACTACAACGGACGAGTCATCGAGAAACATCCCGAAGGCTGGCAGGCGAAGATGGCGCTTGCATGGTCACTTATATTCAATCTGGGATTGCTGTTCGGGTTCAAGTATACGGGGTTCTTTGTTGAAAATCTCAACAATGCCGCAGGACTCGGGCTGCCTGTGCCGCACATAAAGCTGCCCATAGGCATATCCTTCTACACATTCCAGACCATATCCTATACTATAGACTGCTACTGGGGCAAGGTAAAGCCGCAGAAGAGTTTTCTGAAATTCCTGATGTACGTATCTCTTTTCCCGCAGCTTGTTGCAGGACCTATCGTAAGGTACTCCGTCATCGCTGAGGAGATAGAGGACAGAAAGACCACCATAAACGATCTTTCAGAGGGATTCTCGCGGATAATACTCGGTCTTGGCAAAAAGGTGCTTATCGCCAACAGCCTGAGTACGGTAGTCACCTCGCTTTTCGGTGATGCAGATAACGGCTATTCTGCAATAGACTCGCTTTCAGTGTTGGGCACATGGTACGGCGCTATACTTGTGGGACTCTGGTATTACTTTGATTTCTCGGGATACTCCGATATAGCTATCGGTCTGGGACGTATATTCGGCTTCCATTTTGATGAGAACTTCAAGTATCCTTTTATATGCAAGACTATATCCGAATTCTGGCAGAGATGGCATATCTCCCTGAGTTCATTCTTCCGTGATTATGTGCTGTACATACCGATATTCGGCAAAAGGCGCAAATACGGCGGACTTTTCCTTGTGTGGTTCCTGACTGGTCTGTGGCACGGCGCAAGCTGGAACTTCGTGTTCTGGGGACTTTACTACGGTCTGTTCATCATGATGGAGATGATGATAGGCAAGAAGAAAATGAAGAAAATGCCCGTACCTGCGGCACATATCTATACCAAGACGATAATATTCCTGGGCTTCGGCATATTCTATTTTGAGAGCCTGCCAAAGCTGTGCAAGTTCTTCAAGGGACTTGTGGGACTTAACGGCAATTCATTCTGTGATTCCTACACCGCTAATATATTTATGGGAAATATTTTCCTGTTCATTATAGCGATATTCTTTTCTATGCCGGTTATCCCGAAGCTTCGTGAGAAAGCTTTCAGAAAACCGGGAAGTGCATATATTTTCCAGTCGGCAGGCGTTATAAGCAACGCACTGATACTGCTGGCGAGCAGTCTGCTGCTGCTTAACAACACAAACAATCCGTTCCTTTATTTCAGATTCTGAGCAGGTGAGTGACAATGATGGATAATAAGAATAACAAGCACTCTCCGGCGTTTGATCTGGAGGCGCTTACAAAAGCGTATGAGCGTTCTCTTAACGATGTAACGCTGGGCGGCAAGGATATACCGACTCCTGATAATGTACGTGCACACAGGAACACCCAGCCTGTTGGTGAGCTGAAAAGTTTTGTCCCCGATGAGGGTGTTTCTGAGCACGATAAGATAGTAGATAAGATAAGGGCAGACCGCCGCAAGCGCAGTCACAGCGTATGGACGGACAACCCTTTGCTGAAGCCTAAAAAGAGCGTATGGATAGATGATGAGGCGGAAGAACGCCCTGCTGAGCCTGTAAAGTATCGTCAGCCTGAAAGACAGCAGCCTGTGCAAAAGCAGCTGCCGCCTGATTTCATAGCACCGCTGCCCGTTATGACAAAGCCTTCTGAACCCAAGCCAATACCGGATTTTGATGAGGTAGTTGATGCGGCTATGGACAGACCTGTAAGCAAGAGCGTAGTTCCGCTGCTGAACGAAAGACCACGCAAACAGGAACTCCAGATGAAGCTGGGGTCACAGGGCGATGCAAGAGTACGTGAGGTGCCTCGCAGGGTCAACAAGCAGAAAGTAACAGTGGATATGTCTGGGTATCCTACTGAGGATGAAAGCCCTAACAAGCGTACAGTATCGCTGAAGATGCCGCTGTCTAAAATGAACCTTGATGACCTGCGCGAACCGTTGCATGACAAAAAAGCAGAAAAGACTGAAACAGCCAAAGCACAGGCTGTTTCTGAGCCTGCCGATAAAGCGGATGAGCATGAAAAGACCGCGGAATTCAGCCCGGTCAGGGAAACGGCTGAGATGCATGATGCTGTTAAAGCAGTGGAGGACAAGCCTTCGGCGGATGTTTCTGCTGTGGTGAATCAGGTCTCAACGGAGGCAAATGCGGCTTCTGAAGAAGCTGCTGCGGTAAAGGCTGAAGAAGTCAAGACTCCCGAAATGAAGCACAGTGTCGATGATGCTTACGACTTTGCTGATATGATAAAGAAGATCCGCACCGAGAAAAAGGGCAAGGTCGATGAGGAATACAGCAGGGGCGGTGTCAGCGAACACACACAGATCACCGATAAGGCACAGCGTCACGGCGTTGATCCTAAGTATATAATGCCGAAGAAGAATCTCTCAAAACGCAAGAAGTCCAAGACGCATGAGCTGGAATTCCACTTCATCAATTGCATAATGTGTATATGCATAATATTTGTGATATTCTTCTCACTGCTGTTTATGGAGAGGGAGAGCGGATTTATTAATTCCGAGAACAGGAATCTTGCAGAATTCCCTTCATTCAGCATAAAGGATTATTTCTCGGGAAAGTATACCAAGGCTATAGATGATTATTTCACAGATACTATCCCCGGACGTGAAGAACTTAAAAAGTTCGGCGCGGCTTATGAACGTCTGAAGGGTATAGACCTGGGCGGTGCGAAGGTAAGTGGTACTCACAAGACTGCTGAAAAGGAAACTCTTGATGAGAAAAAGCGTGCTGCTGTTACAACTGTGACCGCAAATACCGATCCCAAGGCAGTTACTACCACTAAAGCCAAGGGCAAGGACGGCAAGAAGACTACGACTTCAAAAAAGGAGAAGGTAGTAAAGCTGCCTGAGATACTTGATGACGGAGTGCTCGAAGGCGATGTCATCGTATTCGGAAAGGGCAAGGATGTGCGTGCAGTAGCGGGCTATTACGGTATGTTCGAGACAGGTGCGCTCTATGCCAAGACTATAAACAAGTACAAGGAAGCTATGCCCGAGGTCAATGTATACAACATGACCATACCAACATCTGCGGCTTACTATATGCCCAAGAATTTCAAGGACATCGTTGCCGATCAGAAGGATAATATCGACAATATAGCATCCGAACTGAGCGGTATAATAAACGTTGATGTATTTGATGCCATAGGTGCTCATGCCAATGAGTACATCTACTCCCGTACAGACCACCACTGGCAGCCTTTGGGTGCTTATTATGCAGGCAGGGTGTTTGCAGAAAAGGCAGGGGTAAAGTATGCAGATATCAAGACTTATGAGAAGTTCAAGATAGATGGATTCCTGGGTACGATGTATGCCTACAGCAACTACGACAGCAAACTGGAGGCTAATCCCGATACTTTCATCTACTATAAGCCCGATAACAATTATACTACAAAGTACTACAATACCGATTTTACAAACGGTGAAGAGGGCAGCCTGTTCTTTGATTTTGCTGAGGGCGTTAACTGCTACTCGGCAATACTGGGCAAAGATGAAGAGATCACTGAGATAACTACCGATGCCGATAACGGCAGAACGCTGGTCATTTTCAAGGACAGCTTCGGTAATGCACTGGTGCCTTTCCTGACACACAGCTTTGAGAAGATATACGTGTGTGATTTCAGATACTTCGACGAGAACGCAATTGAGTTCTGCCGTGCGGTAGGCTGTACCGACCTGCTGTTCTCCATCTCAATAACTTCCTGCTCGACTGAAACGCACATCACCGCGATAAACAACAACCGCGTGCAGGATTCCGCAGTGCCTTTGGAGATACAGTCGGATGAACCCGAGGAAAGTCAGCCCGAAGAGAAACCTGATGAGAACGAATCAAAACCCGAAGACGGAAATGCTGACAGCGCCGCTGAAAATAATGAGAATACCGATAATGCCGATGACGGCTATGAGGATTAGTTATGAAGGAACTTGAATACCCCTTTGACAGCGGGTATATAATGAAAAAGAAAAAGTCGCTGAAAAGGCGGCTGACCGAAGAGGTAACACCCGTACAGACCAAGCGCATAGCTGTGCTGGGCGGGTCTACCACCTCGGATATAGTATCGGTGCTGGAACTTTTCCTGCTGAACTATGGCATAAAAGCTGAGTTCTACGAATGTGAATATGCCCAGTACAGGCAGGAAGCACTGTTCCCATCGGAAGAACTTATGGCTTTCAAGCCCGAGATAGTATTTCTGCATACGGGGCTTCGCAATCTCACTTTCAAGCCGACACCCAAAATGTCGGAAGCTGATATAGCCGAGGGTCTTGAAAACGAGATAGCGGGCTATAAGCAGATGTGGGAAAGCCTGAAAGCTAACTTCGGCTGTGCTGTGGTACAGAACAATTTTGAACTGCCGGGTTTCAGACTTCTGGGCAACAGTGACGGCAGCGATAAGAGAGGTCTTGTAAATTACGTCACAAGGCTGAATCTCAGGCTGGCGGAGGAGATAAATGCTGCAAGCGGAGTGTATCTCAATGATATCAACTACCTGTCGGCAGTATGCGGACTTGATGCATGGAGCGACCCGCAGTACTGGTATCTTTACAAATACAGCCTGAATATCCGCTTTATACCCGACCTCTGCTTTGAGGCCGCAAAGGTCATAAAAGCCATATGCGGAAGAAATAAAAAGGTACTTGCCCTTGACCTTGACAACACCCTCTGGGGAGGCATCGTCGGTGATGACGGTGCTGAGAACCTGACCATAGGGCAGGAAACTGCCGAGGCTATGGCTTATTATCAGTGGCAGGAATATGTGAAGTCGCTCAAAGACATAGGTGTCCTTCTGACAGTATGTTCAAAGAACGAGGAAGAAAACGCTATGGCAGGGCTTGAACATCCCGAGGGCGCACTAAGACCTTCGGACTTTACAGTGATAAAGGCAAACTGGGAGCCAAAGAGCGAAAACCTTATAAATACGGCGAAAGAGCTGGATATACTGCCCGAAGCTATAGTGCTGGCAGACGATAACCCGGCTGAAAGAGAGATAGTCCGCGGAAGTGGATTTTCTGCACCTGATATGGACAATGTTGGCGATTATATCCGCGTTATCGACCGTTCGGGGTTTTTTGAGGTGGTCAGCCTTTCGGCGGATGACCTGAAACGCAACGAGATGTATGCCGCGAATATGCAGAGAAAGCAGGAACAGTCAAGATTTGCAGATTACGATGATTATCTGAGAAGTCTTGATATGTATGCGGAGATAGCATCTTTCAAGCCCATGTATGTGCAGCGTCTTGCACAGCTGGCAGGAAAGAGCAATCAGTTCAATCTGACCACAAGGCGTTTCACCGTTACTGAAATGGAAGAACGCATGAACAGCGCAGAGTACATCACCCTTTATGGCAAGCTTGTGGACAAGTACGGTGATAACGGAGTGGTATCGGAAGTTATAGGCCGTATCGAGGGCAGTGTTCTTTATATGGAGCTGTGGCTGATGTCATGCAGGGTGCTGAAAAGGGGCATGGAGTACGCCATGCTGGATGAACTGGTGAAAAATGCAGAAAATGCAGGCATCACCGAAATAGTGGGCTACTATTATCCCACGGCAAAGAATAAAATGGTGGCACAGTTCTACGGTGAACTGGGCTTCGATAAGCAGAGTGAAAATGAGAACGGCGATACCGTGTGGAAGCTGGCACTCTGTGACTATAAAGAAAACCGCAACAAGGCTATAAAAGTAAATTCGGAGGGATAACGATGCTTCTTCTTAAACAGACAATGACAAGACTTACCGATGTTTTCAGAGATGTTTTCGATGACGACAGCCTGAACATCACACCCAATACTACCGCAGATGATATAGAGGACTGGGATTCCATCGAGCATATCACACTTATAGGCGCTGTTGAGGATGAGTTCGGTATGAAGTTCAAGATGGGCGAAGTATCGGGCATGAACAATGTGGGCGATATGCTGAAGATAGTAATGGAGAGGGGCAAGTAAGCCCGTATACCGAAAACGGAGGTGTCGGTGTGAGTTTTACACTGTGTGCAGGGGTGTATTCCCCCGGGGAAGATAAAGTGAAAAGCAGCTATAGCTGTAAAGGCAGGAATATCAGCGGCATACTCAGCGCTGAACTGATACTGACCTGTGCCAGGGAATATATAGAATTGCTGCCCAAGCAGGTCTTCTTCTTTATAGACCTGCCAAGACAGGACAGCGAGGACTGCTATGATACCTATATACTCGACTGCACAAAAAAAGTCGCACTGGCATTACTTGACCACTACGGGGATATCCTTGTGAATGACGGCCCTTCAAGGTTCGGATTCGGGGGATACCCTTATGAGGACGAAATGATGTTCGGGGAATTCCAGGAATTTACAGCATACTGCGACAGCGTGAAAGCGGATAAGCTTTGTGAGATGCTGGACAGGACAGGTGCGGTAAAGCAGGAAAAGGCAGACAGTCTGAGGGACTATATGTCCGATGAGGATGAGGGTATACTCAGCCCTGTGGAGGCTGACGGAATAACAGTATATGACCTTCCTACATTGTTGGCTGATGCGGGAATGTATATGGCTGAATAAGAACTGCAGACTTACGAAACCGGAACAAGGAGGTAAAAGTATGAATATATGGCATGATATATCACCCAAGGCGATATCAAAGACAAAGTTCACAGCTGTTGTTGAGATACCAAAGGGTTCAAAGGTAAAGTACGAACTTGACAAAGCGACCGGACTTCTGAAAATGGACAGGATACTGTATACATCCACCCATTATCCTGCTAATTACGGTTTTATCCCACGTACCTACGCAGAGGACGGCGATCCCCTGGACGTGCTGGTACTGTGTTCTGAAACGCTCCAGCCCCTTTCACTGGTGGAATGCTATCCGATCGGCATGATAATGATGATGGATAACGGTGCGGCGGACGAGAAGATAATCTGCATACCCTTCAATGACCCGACTTACAATGTATACAAGGATATAAGCGAACTTCCGAACCATATATTTGATGAAATGAAGCATTTCTTCACGGTATATAAGGCACTGGAAAACAAAGATACCGTCATAGACGATGTCAAGAACGTTGATGAAGCAGTGAAGACCATTGATAGCTGCATTGACAGATATATCGAGTGTTTTTGCAAGTGACATATAGCGGAAGGAGCGAGTGCGTATGTCTTTTTTAGGAAAACTGTTCGGCAAAAAGGAAAATCCGGAACCGCAGCCGAAACTCAGAGAAGGCGAGATAGCTACCCCATGGGGACCGTTTATGTACCTGGGAATAAAGTATAACTCGTTTGAATACGAAGGCATGGTAGATTGGTATGATGATGCTGATGAACAGTGTGATGTTTCGATAGAAACAAATGCTGTCGGTTCGGACGATATGAGCGAGGGCTTTGAAAGATTCGCCCAGCTGATGAATAACAGGGCAGAAATGGACTACAAGGTAAAGATGGCTGCACTGGATAAACTGGCGGACAGCGAGGGCATGATAATGAGCGAAAGCGAACATATGCTGATGTCAAAGACACTGTTCCCTGAAAAGATGGTCATTGAATGCATATCGGTTATGCGTGACGGTTGTACGCACTTTACCATGTGGGATACCGATATATACGATATCTACAATATTACTGTGATCTATACAGATAAGGGAACCTTTGAGGTCGAAATAGATAATCTCAGATAATAACGAAATAAAAAGGCTGCGTTATAGGACTATGCTGATATAGAAGCATTGCGCCATCGTTGTGCTATAATTGCTGCTAAGAGAAATCAGGCTTTGACAGAGAAAAAGTGATATGAAAAATATTGTTTCAGAGTGGTATGAAGAAAAAAAGAATGTTGATGAAATGCGGAATTGGAATTTGGCACTAAAAGAATGGGAACAGTCGGTTATCAGTTATTTTCCTCCGGGTGCCAGAATATTGGATATTGGTTGTGGCTTAGGACGGGAAGCATTTGCATTATCCGATCTGGGATATGATGTGGTCGGAATTGACATTTCAAAAGAAGTCATATCACAGGTCAAACAGCTGTCTGCCGAAAAAGGATATCATATTTCATTTCAGGAATATGACGGGGAACATCTGAATTTCCCTGCAGGATCATTCGATGTCATAATTATTTGGGCACAAACATTTGGATTGTTATATGGAAACGAATTCAGGAAGAACTATTTGTCAGGATGTAAAAAAGTCCTTAAAAAAGGTGGACTATGCAGTTTTTCAACGCATGATCACAGGTTTCTGACGGAGCATTATCCAAATTGTCTGGACGGTCACAGGTTCTATCCTTTTGCCGATTCCGAAATATACTGGGAGACATTTGAAGTGGATGATCTGATACAGTTTGCAGAGCAGGCGGGCTTTGATGTTATCCTTTGTGAAAAAGGAAACATTTATAAGCCGGAAGACGGAACAATCCTGCATTGTCTATGCAGAAAATAGATCCGGCAGATTCTGATTTATCCAAGCAGCAGGTAATACAATGCCCCTGAGCACTCTGAAGCGTTCAGGGGCATAACTTCTATATGGGTAGCTGTCTATAAGGGCAGCCTTTTTGTTTTATATAGTATCACAGATGATCTTCTGTGTGGGAAGGTGAAACGTCTGATGCAACGGGCTGTATACGTATGCTACCTGTGAGATTATTGCCGGGCAGCCTGTATTTTTCTGCAAGTGCAGGACCGCAGGCAGCGGAGCCTACTCCTGCCATGAAGAAATCGGCACATATCACGCTGTATCCGCTTTTTTCGAGTTCAAAGTTATGCCGTTTGGCAGCGAGTTCTTCCTGAGTGTAGCACGATGCATTGAAGGAGAATCCCTCGTGCTTTGTAAAACGAAGAACAGTGGTGCCATCGGATACGGACATTCTTTTGCATCCGAAGTGGGATCCGTTTTCCTGCGGTCGTATATAGTCTTCGTGCATATAACTGATATCCGAAGTAAAATTCCCCATATAGCAAGCCTGATGCTTGTCGCAGTAGCTTTCGTACTTGCCGTATCCGAAGTATTCTATATCAGTGAAACTTTCGGGCAGGAAGAACCTCAGACCGAAACGCGGATATACCTCGATCTTGTCGGAGAGCTCAGCTTTGCAGAGAATATCAACTCCTCCCGACGGGTCTATGCGGTATTCGGCTTCAAGCCTTGCAAAGGGCTTGTTGATGCTCCAGCCGAGGGACAGCTTCGCACGTATCACAGCACAGCAGCTATCCTCTTCAAGAGAAGTATCATATACCTTAACGATATGGTCATCAAGATGCAGCTTGCGCCAATCGTCCCTCATTGTATCGTTATCCACAGGGGCGCGGAAGAAGTTATATTCCATAGGTCTTGCGAGGATATCTCTGCCGTCTTTTGATATCTTTTCAAAGACAGCTGTACGTCTGTTGAAGACATATTCGCAGTTGTTGGCAGTCACACGGATCCACAGGGGAGTTTCCTCACATTTCGGAGGCTCTCCGGTTATTGCGGCTATGACGTGTTCAGCAGTATACAGCTTTATCTGGTCGAAGCATACCACTTCTCCTTTCTTGAATACACCCTCATTCTTTGCAGTAAAGATGAATCTTATGTAGGTGTCATCGGTGAAGTGGCCTGCCGCCTCGGGTACAGCAACAATGGTGCAACCCTCGGGAGGTACGCTGAAATTCAGGCTGCCATCTGCAAGTATGCCGCCGTCATGGGTGATCTCCCAGCGGCAATCCAGTTCGTCCCCCGCATCTTTGAAGCGAAGTATGCTTTTTATGAGGAAACTGTCGGCGGCATCACCTTTAGTCACCCTTACAGGGCGGTATACCTGTTTTACTTCCATAAGTCCCGTATGAGGAGTCCTGTCGGGATAGCACAGGGCATCCATGCAGAAATTACCGTCGTTGTGACGTTCTCCGCTGTCACCGCCGTAGCCGAATTTCGGTTTTCCGTCCTCGGTGTGTCCCAGTATCACTGCATGGTCAGCCCACTCCCATACAAGTCCGCCGCACAGTCTTTCATTGGACATGAACAGTTCGTAATAATCTTCAAGATCTCCCGGACCGTTGCCCATAGCGTGACAGTATTCACAGAGTATGAACGGACGGTGTTCGTTCTTCTTATCAAGGAACCTGCGTATATCGGGTAAAGAGGTGTACATCTCAGATACCATGTCAAGGACATCATCGGGTGTGTCATCCAGCTTGTGAGTGCTCTCATAGTGGACAGGCCGTGTGCTGTCCAGTGACTTGACCAGCTTTGCGGCTTCTCGCAGATTCTCACCATAGCCGCTCTCGTTTCCCAGTGACCAGAAAATAACGCAGGGACGGTTTATATCCCTTGTTACCAGCAGACGCTCGCGGTCAAGTATAGCTTTCCTGAACATAGGATCACCTGCAATAAGTGCTATGCCGTTGTAGCCCTTTGTCCATTTCATATCATTATAGGCTTCCACACACCCGTGGGATTCAAGATCTGCTTCATCTATCACGTAAAGACCTAACTCATCACACATGGCATAGAATTCGGGTGCGTTTGGATAGTGTGAAGTCCTGACAGCATTGATATTATGGCGCTTCATCATAATGAGATCATAGCGCATTTTCTCTCTGTCGGCATAGTAGCCGGTATCAGGATAACTGTCATGGCGGTTAACGCCAAGTATTTTAATATGTCTGCCGTTGAGTTTCAGTATGCCGTTCTCGATGCTGACTTTTCTGAAGCCTGTTTTTTCGGATATTATCTCCTTATCTGTTTCTATCTCTGTTCTGTAAAGATAAGGGCATTCTGCTGACCACAGCCTGATATTTTCAAGCTTATGGCAAAGAGTTTCCCCGTCCCTTGCTTTTCCCGAGAATATCAGCTTATCACCGTCAAACAGACGTATATCCGCATCTGTACCTGATAATGTCACTTCAAATATTCCGTTGTTGAAGCTTTCATCGGGGCAGGCATTTATGCGGAAGTCCGTAATCCTTTTTTTGGGGCGTGAAAGCACATAAACATCGCGGAAGATGCCTGAAAGCCTGAATTTATCCTGGTCTTCAAGATATGTGCCGTCGCACCACTGCAATACAGCGGCGGTGATATGGTTTGTTCCGGTTTTCAGAAAGTCTGTTATATCAAATTCTGAGGTGTGATGTGACACCTGCGAGTAGCCGACGAATTTACCGTTGACGTACAGGTATATACAGCTGTCTGCGCCCTCGAAACACAGTATCCTGCGCATACCGTCGGAGGTATAGCTGTAGCTTCTGCGATACACACCTACGGGAGTATCGTCCGGGACGTAAGGCGGATCGAATGGTATGGGATAGCATACGTTGGTATACTGTGGCTTTCCAAAACCATTGAGCTGCCAGTTTGAGGGTACCAATGTCTTTACTGAGCCGGACATATCTGTGAGATCATCGGGCATATCCACTATACTTTCATAATAGCAGAAATCCCATTCACCGTTAAGCAGTTCAAAACGATCAGACTCCTCACGGCAGGCAGAAGCGTCCTGACCATTGGCAAAGGGTATGAAGTAACAATGTTCTGCAAGGGTGCCGATATGCAATACTGACGGTTCCTCGTGATATATCATCATGCTCTTTGGCGAGCCGTTTTTTGAGATAGCAGAAATATCCATGATCTCCTCCGTGATTATAATATCTCCCCATTCCGGCATTTTAATAAGGAATGGGGAGCATAGTATAGTATCAGCAGCTATTTTTCTGCTGCATTTCTTTTTACCCCCAGTACCAGTTTATCGCCGTCATCATCATGTATCATGGCGATCCTTGCAGTAACAGGGAGCGGTCCTTTATCTGTTTTAAGGGCGTAATTTATGGTGAAACTGCCATCCCTTTCGATGGCATCCATAACGTTCTCCTTGGTAAACTGACTGCGGAAACGTTCACAGTCCTCCTTGCTGTATATGGCTTTGTGGCAGTTGTCACGGCCTGATCTGAAAAAGTCCGTGCCTTTTATTGCAAAACCATAGCTTTTATAAATATTTGAGGCTTTATATTCGGTATAGTTTTCTGTCAGCGGATCAATGGTATAAAGACAGATGTAATCTCCTGAAATTGCCATTACAAGGGTGTACAGCTTTTCGTTGCGATGTATCTGTTCAAGCATGAGCTTTTCTTTCATCTGTTGATCGACGTTGCTGACACCTATTATTATGTGAGAAGGATCGTGTCCCATACGCATGGCTTTCATGTCCATGTATACAGGTTCATTATTGACCATAAGTCTGTAAGTGATCTTGAAATTACCCTGCTCGTCCAGTGATGAAATGATATGCTCTTTGGAGAATGTATTTATGAACATATCTATATCCTCTGAGTATATAACTTTTCTGGCTTTTTCAAAACTGGTATTGAAAAAGTCCTTGCCGTGGCTTCTTACAGAGATATCGTCCTCGCCCATTTTGGAGGTGTATTCGGTGTAACTGTCGTTTTCAAGATCGACATAGTAAAGACTGATATAATCGGCTGCCAGTGCTTTTGCTATGTTCACGTATGAGATACTGCTGCTGTCATTTATTGAGAGCGAGGCAACAGCTATTGCAGCCGTGCCGTCGGTGTTTACGGCGATCTTTCGCATACAGGAACGTATCGACAGACTGCCGATCTGTTCTTCCAGAAAAAGTATTTCGTCACTGTTTCGGCATTTGGTCAGGTTTTTCATGAAATCACTTTTTTCTACTATATCATTGTCTTTGAAAAAATACACCTGTGGTGTCACGGCCATGCCGAAGTACCTTTGCATAAAATCTCTGTAGGATGAGTTAGTACGTACAAAGCGCACGCTGTTATCATTGATCTCGATTATGGACATGGGCAGGGTGTCGAAGTATTTGTCAAATCCGCCCGTGTTGCCCTGTGCTACCGTTGAAAGATCGTGCAGGCTCACTCTGCCTATCTCCTCATAATAGTAAGACTGCTCAGGAGATTCAAAGCCTATCTGTATGCCTTTTTCATACTTCTCTATTATCTTCTCGACGGGTATGGGCTTTTGATAGAAATAGCCCTGCAATTTTGCACAGCCTGCCTCCTGCAGGAACTTGACCTGATCCTCGGTTTCCACGCCTTCACAGACCGTATCAAGCTCCAGCGAGTTAGCCATACGCAGAAGTTCGGTGAGTATTATCCTGGTCTTGGGACTGCTGTCGAACTGCTGCATGAAACGCATATCGAATTTCAGCAGATCGAATTTTATGCTCTGCAGCAGATCAAGTGAAGAGTAGCCGCTGCCGAAGTCATCCATCCACACGGCAAAGCCTTCTTTTTTGAACCGTTCTATCTGATTTTTCATGAATTCAAAATCTTCACCGATGATACTCTCGGTGATCTCGATGTTTATCATGCTGCGGCTTATGCCTGCCTTATCTGTACGGCGGCATATCTCGCTTACTATATCGCAGCAGTCGAAATCAGACCGTGAAAGGTTGATAGACTGTGGCATTATCGTCAGCCCTGCATCCGAAAGTGTTTTTATTTTCTGCAGTACGCAGTCTACCATATAAAGATCAAGCTTGTATATCAGCTTGTGATCTTCAAGCACCGATATGAAATCAGCCGGTGACATGAACCCTTTTACCGGATCTATCCATCTTGCCAGTGCTTCTTCATCACACACCTTGCCGTTTACAGCGCGAACTATAGGCTGATAGTATACAGTTATCCACTTTTCTTTTATTGCCTTATCAAGGTTTGCGATTATATACTGCTGTTTGTCTTCTTCATCCTTCATTTTCATATTGTAGTAGCTGAATTCGGAAGAATAATGATTTTTAAGGGTATCACAGGCGAATTTTGCCCTGTCGCACGCCATGCTAGCAACTATGCTGTCCTGCCAGTATTTGTATATCCCTACGTGAATGGGCAGAGTTTTTCCGTTGTTCATTACGGCACTATCTTCAAATACTCCGCGCAGCTGAGTTTCTGCATCCTCTGCATTGGTTATCACGGCAAAATGATCCTGTCCCAGACGGCTTGCGTTCTCGTTGCCGAAATACTTAGCCAGTATCCTTGAGAATGCCTGCAAAAGCTTATCGCCCTCAGCAAAGCCAAATTTATGGTTGAAATACTTCATTCCGCTGAAATCCATATACAGCAAAGCAGGCGTGCCGCCTTCGGATATTATCACCTGTTTTTTGTATGTAGCAAGCTCAAAGAAATATGTCATGCCGGGCAGACCTGTGAGGTGGTCATAATAGCTGGCTTTCAGCATACGCTCTTCATAAAGTGCTATATGCATGGAATCCCTCAGCGGATCAGCTCCTTTTTTATCAGAAGAACTGCTGCCTTCGTAAGTATACCAGACCTGCGCCAGCCGCACGCCTGTTTTGGTCACAGTGTGTTTGCCCTGAGCGTGTATTATACTGTAATCTGAACTGTATTTTGTTTTTGTACGGTAGATAACATTATACTCATCTTCCTCGTTTGCGAATCTCAGAGCAGCATCTGCGATTCGTGCAGTATCATCGGGATGAGTTGCCTTGTGCATATCGTTATCCATATCATAATAAGCCTTGGAGAGGTCATCATAGCCAAAGAGGTCACAGAAACCCTTTGAGAGTATCAGTGTGACAACGCGCTTGTTGATAAACTGGTATATTGCAAAAGGTATATCAGAGCTTTCCATCATAGCTCGTTCATTGTCAGAAAAGCAATATTTTTCCATTGCATATCACCTCTGTGAAATTCAAAATTGTGACTCTTTGTGAATTGCTACATATTCCTAGAAGTCTATTTACTTTATTATAACAGATTTTACAATATAAGTCAATGATTTTACGAAAGTTAATTAATATAACTTAATTGAATACAAATTAAAAAAATAGTCGTAAACGGCGGATCAGCGAAGAAATATGACACTATAAAAAATTAGTAAAATTTACATAAAAATAATTGACTTTTGTGTGAGATAGTGCTATAATATATTGCGACAGTTCGATTGCGCCATCCTGTCATATGCCGGATCAAACGGCATAAAAACAAAACCAGGGCACATAACGGTATAAGGCTTGGGTCGTATTCCCATGCCGATACTCTGTGCGCCTGCATTATTTGCGGACGCATTATTTTTTTGGAGGTTTAAAATGTATAAACTTAGAACCGAAGCACATTTCGACAGCGCACATTTTCTGGCTGGATATAATGGAAAATGTGCTAATATACACGGTCACTGCTGGAAACTGGAGGTAGAGATATCAGGCTGTGATCTTCAGCAGGATCGTGAAAAGAGAGGTATGCTGATAGATTTCGGTGATCTGAAAAAGGCTGTACGTGCAGCGGCAGATTCATTTGACCACACACTGATATATGAAAAAGGAAGCCTTAAAGCCACAACTCTGGCAGCATTAAATGACGAGGGCTTTTCCCTTACCGAGGTTGACTTCCGTCCGACTGCTGAGAATTTTTCAAAGCATTTTTATACTATGCTTTCAGGACAGGGACTTCCCGTCAGCAGGGTGACGGTATATGAGACCGCTGAAAACTGCGCTTATTATGAGGGCGAATGATATGGGGACACTGAAGCTTGCCGAAAACTTCGTAAGTATAAACGGAGAGGGCAGATATGCAGGAGAGCTGGCGCTGTTCATGAGATTTGCAGGATGCAATCTGCAATGTGACTGGTGTGATACAAAGTGGGCTAACGGGGCTGATGCTCCGTTTACCGAAAAAACAGCAGTACAGCTTGCAGAGATCGCAGAGGATGCAGCAGACGGATACGGTCTGCACCGCGTCACCCTCACGGGCGGGGAGCCGCTTTTACAGAAGGATATAGCAGAACTGATAAATGCACTGAATGATCGCGGTCTGGATGTTGAGATAGAAACAAACGGCTCGGTACCAATAGCACCTGTGGCTGAGATCTGCAGGGTGCGGCCTGTTTTTACTATGGATTACAAGCTGCCTTCCAGCGGTATGGAAAGCCGTATGTGTATTGAAAATCTTTCACAGCTTAAAGAGAGCGATACACTGAAATTTGTGTGCGCATCAAAGGAAGATCTGAAACGTGCAGTATGGGTCCTTGATACGTACGAGCCTGTCTGTATGGTATATCTCAGCCCTGTTTTCGGGCGGATAGAACCTAAGGATATGGTTGAGTTCATGAAAGAGAAGAAACTTGGCAAGGTGCGTCTGCAATTGCAGCTGCACAAGTTTATATGGGATCCGAATGAGAAAGGGGTTTGAAATATGGATAAGGAAAAAATAAAGTTCCACATAAAAGGCTTGCTTGAAGCCATCGGTGAAGACCCTGAGAGAGAGGGACTTAAAGATACTCCCACGCGTGTGGCTAATATGCTGGCGGAAGTTCTTGAGGGCACCGCATACACGAACCACGATATAGCCGAGATGTTCGGCAAGACCTTTACTTCCGAGGATATCGGGGCGGAAGAAGCTATCGTAATGAAGGATATAACTGTCTTCAGTTACTGCGAGCATCACATGGCACTGATGTATGATATGACAGTTAACGTAGCGTATATACCCAATGGCAAAGTTCTTGGGCTGAGCAAGATAGCACGTATCTGCGAGATGGCAGGAAAGCGTCTGCAGCTGCAGGAAAAGCTGGGAAGGGACATAGCGGAGATAATTTCGGAGGCAGCAGGAACTTCCGATGTTGGTGTTAAGATATCGGGCTGCCACAGCTGCATGACGGCAAGGGGCATAAAGAACAGTTCCTCACACACCGAAACACGCACATATCTCGGCAAATTCAGAACAGACAGCGATCTGAAAAAATTACTTGATTGAGGTGCAGCATGAAAGCATTGGTATTATTCAGCGGCGGTCTTGACAGTGCGACCTGTCTGGCGCTTGCTATAAAAAAACACGGTAAAGAGAACGTTACTGCACTGTCGGTATTTTACGGACAGAAACACGATAAGGAGATACAGGCTGCAAAAAATGTGGCGGAATATTATGGTGTAACACTTAAAACGCTTGACCTGGCATTGATATTTGCGGATTCGGATTGTTCACTGCTTTCAAATTCCGATAAGGATATACCTCACGAAAGCTATGCTGAGCAGCTTTCGCATACTGACGGAAAGCCTGTATCCACTTACGTTCCTTTCCGCAACGGACTTTTTCTGGCTTCTGCGGCAAGCATAGCTATATCCCTTGACTGCGGTGTGATATACTACGGTGCTCATGCTGATGATGCGGCAGGCAACGCTTATCCCGACTGTTCGCAGGCTTTCAATAATGCCATGAACAGCGCAATAACTATCGGCAGCGGTGAGCAGGTACATATCGAAGCACCTTTTGTGGGTCTTACAAAGGCTGATGTAGTAAAAATGGGAACTGAGCTTGGAGTGCCTTACGAACTTACATGGAGCTGCTATGAGGGCGGAGAAAAGCCCTGTGGAGTCTGCGGCACCTGCATCGACAGGACTGCGGCTTTTGAGGCAAACGGGCTTACAGACCCTCTGCTGAAAGGAGAATGAATATGACAGGCAGAACAGAAAACGAAAGAGGAAGCATATCCCTGCTTGGGAATAACAACACAAAGTACAGCGCAGACTACGCTCCCGAGGTGCTGGAAACATTTCCGAACAAGCACCCCGACCGTGATTATTTTGTAAAGTTCAACTGTCCCGAATTCACAAGCCTTTGTCCGATCACAGGACAGCCTGATTTCGCGACGATATATATATCATACATCCCGGCCGAGAGAATGGTTGAGAGCAAATCGCTGAAGCTGTATCTGTTCAGCTTCCGCAATCACGGTGATTTCCATGAGGACTGCGTGAACATCATCATGAACGACCTTATAAAGCTGATGGAACCCAAGTACATCGAGGTATGGGGAAAATTCCTGCCGCGCGGCGGCATATCCATTGATCCTTACTGCAACTATGGCATTAAGGGCACAAAGTGGGAGGAACTGGCATGGCAGCGTCTGGCACAGCATGATATGTATCCCGAGGACGTAAACAACAGGTAACTCGCAGTTATACTGATGCGAATAAATACAGCCGCATCCATGAGTATGCGGCTGTTTGCGTTTGCATACAAAAAGATCCCCGCCCGGAAATTTCCGGACGGGGATCGCCGTTTATGACCGTGCTTCTGCGGCGGAAGCTTTTCTGACGTTCACCATTTGTAAAAAATAAAATCAGAGCAAACATTGTACCTTACAAATAACGGATAACAAGATCAATAACCAATAAACTATACCATGTACCTGATCTATGTACTATTAAAAGAATAAATCTTTTTCGGGAACGTCAGCGGAATAACGAGCCTTTATCAGGGCTCGAATTCCATCGTTACTGTGCTGTTGACCAGGTCAAGAGCAGTCTGCAGTTTTGCAAGTGTATTGCGTGCCTTTTCGTAATCTGCCTTTGCCTGTGCAGGGTCGTAGTTGGTGTAGGTGTAGTCGATGATGTTGTTGTAGTTGCTTGAAGTGCATCTGCGCTTCGGCAGTACGTTCCTCATGGCGAACAGCTTGGTTATACGTGCATTCAGCTGAGGTATGTACACCAGCACCTGATCTATTGTCATATCGAATCCCGGTACTTCGGTGGTGCAGTTGAATACATTCACAGTGTGTTTCAGCTTTCTTATTTTTCTGTCCAGCTCATCCAGCTGTGCCTGAGTAGATGTGTAGTCGTATTCGGGACGCAGTTCATCGGGATCTTCGCCCACGGCTGCGTTATACTCCTTGCCGTTACGCTCTGCTATGCAGAGATTGTTGTATTCATCGGTATAACCTCTCAGTATCTTAGCAGCTTCTGCAGATGTTATCTTCATAATATCTCCTCCTCGTAAGTATTGTACTCTTGTTGTTTTCTGAACTAAGTATAACACATCAGCGATGATTTTTCATATAAAAAAATCTGCGATGTCAGATCAGGCGGTATAAAAAGGAACTGCTCTCCCTTGCGGAAAAGCAGTTCCAAGCTATATAAGATGGGGTCATCGTGTAATGCACAGGAATGATATCAAAAAGAGTGTACAAGGTTATCAGCCTTGTACACTCCGTCGTGCATAGCGTTATATGTGATTATTTAACATAGAACAGCAGCTGACCGTATGTAGGATAAGGCCAGTACTTTTCGCCTACAAGAGTTTCGATCTCGTCAGCGGATGCTCTCAGCTCACCCATAGCTACGAATACAGTATCGTGGTAGAAGTTAGCCAGAGCTTCAACATCGTCGATATCTCTTGCCTTGACCTCAGCTTCTTCCAGCGAAGCAAGTCTGCGGTAGGTCTGTGCAGCCAGTGAAGAAAGTCTCTTGACCATATCGTCCTCGAAGGAGGTGTCAGCACCGCATTCCTTAGCCAGCTGAGAAGTTTTAGCCAGTTCCTTGATATATGTAGCAACAGCGGGCAGGATATCCTTTTTAGCCATATCTATCATGGTCAGTGCCTCGATGTTGAGGGTCTTGCAGTACTCGTCCAGAAGTATCTCAACTCTGGATTTCAGCTCGGTCTCGCTGTAAACATTATACTTGGAGAACAGCTCAACATTCTTGGGTGCGAGGTATGTGGGTATAGCCTCTGGAGTGCTCTTCAGGTTCAGCAGACCTCTCTTTTCAGCTTCGGTTACCCAATCAGCGGAATAGCCGTCGCCATTGAAGATGATGTTCTTGCTTTCCTTGATAGTGTTCTTGATGAGGTCATCCAGCGCATCCTGGAAGTTATCAGCCTTTTCAAGCACATCTGCGAAATCGTCCAGTACCTTTGCAACTATGGTGTTGAGCACTGTGTTGGGACCTGCACAGGAAAGTTTTGAACCGGGGCTTCTGAACTCAAACTTATTGCCTGTGAAAGCAAAAGGAGAAGTTCTGTTTCTGTCGGTAGTATCCTTAGCGAAGTGAGGCAGTACGTCAACACCGATCTCCATCTCAACGTGTTTGCCTTCATACTTGTAACCGTTAACGATAGCGTCAAGTACACCTGTCAGTTCATCGCCCAGGAATATGGAGATGATAGCGGGAGGTGCTTCGTTAGCGCCCAGTCTGTGATCGTTGCCTGCAGTAGCAACACAAGCCCTCAGAACATCCTGATAATCATATACAGCCTTGATGACAGCTGTGAGGAACAGCAGGAACTGTGCGTTCTCGGCAGGGGTCTTGCCGGGTTCGAGGAGGTTAATGCCTGTATTTGTGGAAAGCGACCAGTTGTTGTGCTTGCCCGAACCGTTGATGCCTGCAAAGGGCTTCTCGTGCAGGAGGCACTTGAAACCGTGCTTTCTTGCTGTACGCTTCATGATCTCCATTGTCAGCTGGTTGTGATCGGTAGCGATATTGGTAGTGCCGTAGATAGGTGCAAGCTCGTGCTGTGCGGGAGCGACCTCGTTGTGCTTGGTCTTTGCATATATTCCAAGCTTCCAGAGCTGCTCATCAAGATCCTTCATGTAAGCGGCAACTCTTGTCTTGATAGTGCCGAAGTAGTGATCTTCAAGCTCCTGACCCTTAGGTGCGGGTGCGCCGAACAGTGTTCTTCCTGTGAAGATCATATCCTTTCTGTGAGAATACATCTCTCTGTCAACAAGGAAGTATTCCTGCTCGGGACCTACGTTGGAGATAACTCTTGTTGCGTCTGAACCGAAGAGTTTCAGTACTCTCAGTGCAGACTTGTTGATAGCCTCCATAGATCTCAGCAGAGGAGTTTTCTTATCCAGTGCTTCACCGTTGTAAGAACAGAAAGCGGTGGGTATGCACAGGGTCTTTTCCTTTATAAAAGCATAGGAAGTAGGATCCCATGCGGTATAGCCTCTTGCCTCAAATGTTGCTCTCAGTCCGCCGGAGGGGAAAGAAGAAGCATCGGGTTCGCCCTTTACAAGCTCCTTGCCCGAGAATTCCATAATAACATGACCGCCGTCTGCGGGCTGAATGAAGCTGTCCAGCTTTTCAGCTGTAAGACCTGTCATAGGCTGGAACCAGTGTGTGTAGTGTGTGCAGCCCTTTTCAACTGCCCAGTCCTTCATTGCATTAGCCACGATGTTTGCCACATCGGGTGCAAGCGGATCGCCGTTGTCGATGGTCTTTTTCAGTGCCTTGTAGGTAGCCTTAGGCAGTCTTTCTCTCATTGCCGACTCGTTGAAAACATCTGAGCCGAATATTTCGGGTACGTTGGTCATAATTATCCCTCCAAAAATATTAAAGGCGCTGCGGACTTTTTCGTCCACAGCGCCATTGCTGTTTACGTGTATGAGTATACACCAATCCGGACAGTTTGTCAAGGGGTTTTTGGATTTTCAGCCAAAAGGACAAATCAAAGTGCTGTCTGTCGTTGCGGTTTGGTGCATTCATCCCAAAAGTTAGCTTCTGCAGTTGTAGGATATGCTGAACTTATTATAAGCTGAAAATACCGTCACAGCGAAGTTTTCATGTGTTTTTCATTGACAGCGGACATAAAATGTGTTATCATTATGGATAACGATGAGGGGACGGCACCCATGATAAAAAACGGACATCGTACAACAGAAAAAGGTTTTAGTTACAAAGGGGAGGACACCCATGATAAAAAACATTATTGTAACGGATGAAAACGGCAAAATGATAGGCACCACCTACCCTAAAAGGGCAGCTGGGCTTGTAAAGAACGGTCGGGCAGAGTATGTCAGCGACTGTGAGATAAGACTGATATCTGCTCACGCTCCGACCGCAGAGATAAAAACGGAGGAACAACAGATGAGCAAGATAATAGAATTTGATGCGAGAAAATTCGCATTTGACAAGAGCTGCCGCTCCAATTCGGGGCTGCGTACATTTATCACCCTTTCCCTTGGCACTGCCGAGGTATGGGAGATAGGTGACCATGACAGACACAGGTCACAGATAATCAGCAGGATGAAGCTGCAGAGGTTCACTGATTATACTTTCCGCTTTGCTATGGTGGGCGGTCATAATGAGAATGGTGATGAGGTATCCCTTGTGAATATCTTCCCTGAGAACAGGTGGGATGACAGACTTACCTATGCACTGGACAAGGACCGCTACGAGCCTGTTATCAGCAAGCGTGACAAGACAGGTCTGCTGAGGGTATTCGAGCTGCCTTTCAACTCGGGTAATGCTGAGGATTGGTGCATAGTCATCACTCAGGAAAAAGCACCTGCAAAGTTCACAGCACCCCTGCCTCTTGATGCTTACGCAGGGCTTGAGAATATGACTTACCGTCAGTGGATCAACGAGAACGGCAAAAAGCGCAGCTTTTTCAACAGAGAGCCAAACAAGGACAGCGGTTTCATATTCCGTGACCCCTTTGCAGGCGGAAGTACTTTCAGAAAACTGATAGATATGGCAAAGCAGGGTGCAGATGTTGACAGTATAATAGAAAAGGCAAGGAGAGGCTTTGACCTTGAAAGTCTTATCGAACAGGTAAAGCAGGGCATAGACCCCGACGGCGAACTTTTCGGCTGCGAGAAGAGCACTCCCGATTATGTGGATAACGGCAGCGACAACGCAAGCGGTTTCACCACAGGTTCAAACGGTATGAACGTCAACTGCACTGACCTTGATATCAACGAGAGCGAGTTTGCAGAAAAGCTTTTGCAGATAGGAAGCGGCTGCACTTTCAGGATGACAGATGTGAATATCGGTCCCTGCGGCGACAGAAGCTGCATGATTATAGGCAGCCCGACCTCGGGCAGCACCCTGTGCTTTGAGGATGTGACCATGACCTCATATGCGCTTTCGATGATAATGGCTAAGGTCGGCGGAGGATGCGTAGTTACATTCACTGATGTTACCATTACCGCGGACGGCGTGGATTCCATGATAGATGCCGATAACGATGCAAGCGGAATAAAATTCGTGCTGAACGATGTTACTCTGCCAAAGCAGGCACTTGACCTTATCTATTCAAAGATAAAGACAGGCAGCACCATCACAGCCAACAATATTTCTTCCACATTTACAGCATCTTCGGAAACACAGGAAAAACCTGCGGCTGAAAAGAACGTACAGCAGGGCAAGGAAGAAGCACGCGGCGGATATTTCTTCAAGGATATGCTGAAAAGCACTTTTGAAAATGCGGCTGAGAGCTTCAACACTTTCGGAGAGATGATGCGCAAAGCTGAGAACGATATATCTAATGTGATCGGTGATATCGTGAACGATAAGAACGGTTCTGGCGATGCTCCCGACAAAAAGGAGAATGCCGAGCCTGAAACTGATGACAGTGTTGATACTGACGGCGAAGAATAATGTATATACGGCACGTGAAAACCACGTGCCGTATTTTTACACAAAATGGAAGACCGTATTTCGTGCATTAAGCCGATAGAAGATAATGCAATAAAAGTGTTATAATATATAAATGAAACATAGTCAAAAGGAGGACTGATCATGAGCGATGTTATCGAAAAGATCATCACAAGAAGAAGTGTAAAGGCTTTCACAGACGAAATGCCTACCGAGGAACAGCTCGAAGCTATCCTGAAAGCCGGTACCTATGCACCTACGGGCATGAACAGACAAGCACCCATAATGATAGCTGTTACAAACAAAGAGGTGCGTGATAAGCTTTCTGCCATGAATGCTCGTATAATGGGCATGGAAGGGAAGATAGACCCATTCTACGGTGCACCTGTTGTCATAATAGTTCTGGCTGATAAAAGTGTCAACACCCGCGTTTATGACGGCAGCCTTGTTATGGCTAATCTTATGCTGGCAGCCCATGATCTTGGTCTGGGCAGCTGCTGGATACACCGCGCGAAAGAGGAATTTGAAACCGATGAGGGCAAGGCTCTGCTGGCAGACCTTGGTATCACAGGTGAGTATGAGGGTATAGGTCACTGTATAGTCGGACATATCAAGGGTGATTATCCCGCAGAAAAGCCGCGTAAAGAAAACTATGTATATTATATAAAGTAAGGAGGACATTACTATGCCATTCATAAATATAAAGACCAATGCAGCTGTTACCCCCGATAAGGAGGAGAGCATAAAATCTGCTATGGGTCAGGCAATAACCGCTATCCCCGGCAAGTCTGAAAGCTGGCTCATGGTAGGTATCGAGCCTGAGTACAAACTCTGGTTCAAGGGTACCAAAGATCCTGCAGCTATGGTACAGGTAAGCATATACGGTACTGCCGACAGATCTGCAAAGAATAAGCTCACAGGCAAGATATCCGAGATAATCGGTGACGAACTCGGTATCAGCCCGTCACGTATATATGTAAGCTACACCGATACCCCCGACTGGGGCTGGAACGGCGCTAATTTCTGATAACAAAAAGCCCTTGTCTGATATCGGACAAGGGCTGTATTTATTCTGAAATGGCGTCAAGAGAAAGGGTAGCTATGCCATTTAGGGAGCCGTCGGCACGTTTGCCAGCAAGAAAATCGTAATAGCCCTGACAGGATATCATGGCACCGTTGTCTCCGCAGTATTTAAGCTCAGGCATATACACCTTGAAACCGCGCTTGTCGCATTCCTTTTGCAGCAGTTCTCTTACACCCGAATTAGCAGAAACACCACCTGCAAGACCTATGGTCTTGTAGCCGAGGTTTTCTGCAGCCAGCATGGTCTTATCTACCAGTGCTTTAGCCACTGTTGCCTGGAATGAAGCCGCCATGCCTTCGCGGTCTATGGGAACACCTTTCTGTTCGGCGTTGTGGACGAGATTTATCACCGCGGTCTTCAGTCCCGAAAAGCTCAGGTCGTACTCACTGCCCTGCACACGGGGCTTAGGCAGAGCGTAGGCCTTTGGGTCGCCCTGCTTTGCGGCGGCATCTATGAACTTTCCGCCCGGGTATTCGTAGCCCAGTGTTCTTGCCACCTTGTCAAAGCACTCACCTGCCGCATCATCACGAGTTCTGCCGACAACGTGGTAGTGGGTATAATCCTTTACCTCGACGATATGGGAATGTCCGCCCGAAGCGACAAGGCAGAGATATGGCGGTTCAAGGTCGGGATGGGAGATATAGTTTGAAGCGATGTGTCCCGCGATGTGATGTACGGGTACAAGAGGCTTTTTGGTGCTCATCGCAAGTCCCTTGGCAAAGCTTACACCAACCAGCAGCGCACCTATCAGTCCCGGTGCGTAGGTGACGGCTATAGCATCTATGTCATCCATTGTGCAGTTTGCTTCTTCCAGTGCGGCTTTTGCCACCCATGAGATATTCTCCGCATGGCGGCGTGAAGCTATCTCGGGGACAACTCCGCCGTAGAGCCTGTGTTCATCTATCTGTGAAGCGACGATGTTTGAAAGTACTGTCCTTCCGTTCTCCGTAACGGATATGGCAGTTTCGTCGCAAGAGCTTTCTATTCCTAAGATCTTCATATTATCCTCCGTATCGGGCATCAGCCCGTTCAGCGTTTGTGTATCAAACAGCATTCCGCTGTTTTGAAAAACCCAAGTTTCAGCGCAAGTCCTGCCGAAGCTGTATTCCTCGAATGGCACGCCCATACGGGAACTTTACCGCTTTGCAGTATATACTCGGTCATCTTTGCGGCAACGCAGTATGCAAGTCCTTTCCTGCGGAACTCCTCTGCTGTTTCAACACCTGTATCGACTTCATTTCCGCCAATAGCAGCCGAAAAAGCCCATGCTGCAGGTCTGTCCTCAAAGGTCACACAGAAGCCTGTTCCTCCCGTGAGGAATCTCTCTGTATCCTCCCACGAAAATGCAGGTACGATACGCCCCTCAGTCTGCGATATCAGCCCGAGGTCAAACCGTTTCAAAGTGTATCCGTCTGGCAGGTGATATATCGGCGGTGAGTTCTTTTTATATTCAAAGAAAAGTCTGCTGTCCACAGCAAACTCTTCACGGAAATGTTCTGCCATTTCATCGTCGGCAAACAGCATCAGACGCCGTCCGCCGGTCAGCATAAGTTCTTTGACACTGTTTATAAATGTATCATCAGCTTCTCCTGCAATATGCCCGAAACCGCACAGATGATGAAACAGCACAGCCTTTCCGTCGGTATATATATCCCCTGTCTGCCTGTTTTCGGCAATTGAAAGCGGATATACCTTGCCGAAAGGCAGAGCATCAGCGATATGTATATATTCGCTGTGTTCTTTTTGTGGTATCTTCCTGAATACAGCCATGATCCACCTCGTTATCAGGTGCTTTGCTTAGTCATTATAACAGCGTTTTCGCAAGGGTCATCGTAAAAGTTCCTGCGCACTCCCGCTTTTTCAAACCCCAGACTTTCATACAGCGCTATTGCCGCCGAATTCGACTCCCTGACCTCCAGCACCCAGCTTTCGGCTTCGGAAAGCTCCTTGAATATCTCGTCAAACATCGCCCGCGCAATTCCCTGTCTGCGGAATTCGGGAAGTACACAGATATTATTTATCTCAGCCTCTCCTGCTATGTACCAGCAGCTGAGAAAACCTGCAGCTTTGCCTTCTGCGTATGCAAGCAGAGTGCGGTCATTCGGATTATTCAGCTGTGCCCGACAGACTTCCTCGCTCCAGGCTTCTTTCAGACAGGCAGCAGAGAGTGCTGCGGCTTCTGCCACATTATCCTCTGTCATAGGTACTATTTTCAGCATGGCTTATCACCTGTCAGCAGATACGAACCTTCTGTCCGCAGTATCTTCACTGCAACGTTCCTGAATCCTGCCGCCCTTGCCTTTTCCCTGAGGTCACGCGGCGGTGTACCAAGACCTGTATCACTGTCAAACGTGAATACGCATACAAATCGTCCGTCCGTTTTCAGCACCCTGAGTATCTCACAGAGTGCTGCTTTTTTGTCCTTCCACAAGGGTGGAGTGTACAGGGTGGTAACGCAGTCGAAAAAATTATCAAAATATGGAAGTTCTTCAATATCCGCCTGACCCATAAGAGCTATCTCATCGATGCTCCTGCTTCTGTCAGAGGGGGATATATCTATCCCGTAGAGGTCAAGTGGCTTGTCGCTCAGCTTTTGCAGCATTGTATCACTGCCAATACCTATATCCAGCAGTCTGCCGCCTATAGGTGCTTTGATGAACTGCCTTGCGGCAGCGTAATGTTCATTGGATTCCTTTCGCCTGTTCAGGGCGTTTTTTACGTATTCAAAAAACATTAAGTTCATCTGTTTTCGATACACTCCTTAACAGCGTCGATCAGCTTGTCCATCTGTTCATCAGTTCCGATGGTTATACGAAGCCATTTGTCTATAACGGGTTTTTTGAAGTAGCGTATGAATATACCCTTTTCTCTGGTATAGGCGAATATCTCCTCTGCAGGGATAGTTGGGTGTGAAACGAACAGGAAGTTTGTTTCGCTGTCGGTTACCTTGAAGCCCATATCCCTGAATGCCTTTGCAGAACGGTCGCGGGTCGCCTTTATCTTTTCTACGGTATCGCGGAAATACTTCTCATCGTTAAGGCTGGCAATAGCTGTCTCGATAGCCAGCTGATCCAAAGGATAGCTGTTGTAGCTGTCCTTGACTGCCTGCATATAGCTGATAAGCTCGGGCTGTGCAAAAGCCATGCCGATCCTCATGCCTGCCAGTGAACGTGACTTGGAGAATGTCTGGGTAACGATAAGATTATCGTACTCCCTGATAAGTTCAACGCAGCTGTAACGTCCGAAATCCACATAAGCCTCGTCGATGATAACTATAACATCGCGGTTGTGTTCAAGCAGGTCGATGATGAAGTCCTTGCCTACTCCGATAGCTGTAGGTGCATTCGGGTTTGGTATTACCACACCGCCGTTCTCGGGATAGAAGTCCTTTACATTTATAAGGAAGTCGCAGTCAACGGGCTTGGTCTCATAGGGTATTTTCAGAAGCTCACACCATACAGGATAAAAACTGTATGTTATATCGGGGTAGAATACAGGTTTATCCGAGTTGAAAAATGCTCTGAAAGCTGTTGCGAGCACATCGTCCGAGCCGTTGCCGCAGAACACATTCTCAGGTGCAAGACCGTATCTTTCAGCGAGGGCTGCCTTCAGCGGCACAGCATCCGCAGAGGGATATTTTTTCAGATCAAATATATCCTTTCGGCGCAGTACATCCTGTACACCTGCCGCAGGTGGATAAGGGTTCTCGTTGGCATTCAGCTTTATGATGTTTTCATTCTTCGGCTGTTCGCCTGCTACATACGGTTCGATATTTATAAGATTTTTTCTCCAAAGTTTTTCACTCATTCCAATGCACTCCTTACATTTCGGGCATATCCGATTACATTATATCACAATGGCGGCTTACTGTCAAATTCAGCATGGTAAAGTATTACCATGCTACCAACATAAACAAGTATAGCACACTTTGTTGTATATGTCAATAGCCGCATATTCGTTTTATGCATATCATACATTATGTTACGTATAAGCATATCGCCTGATTATCATGTCCTATTATATGTGAATATTTCTTTTGCGGCGGCGTGGGAAAGCTATTTGATGAATATATTCAATTAATTTTCATCAAATGCTTGAAATTCGGTAAGTTTTCTGATATAATTATATAAATGCATTTTGTTAGATGACTTCTGATGAGTATAGATGTTTTGGAGGAATGAACATGGATCTTCAGAAATTTGTAGATAGTTATGTGACTATGTCTTGTATCATTTCCGTACGGACGTTTCCTGACGGTCATTACGGAGATATCAGGCTGGTATGCGCCAACAAGGCATATATAGATACTATTGAAGATCCTGAGAATATTGCGTATTCGGAAATGCTTAATAATAAGTTCGTACCCGATTCGCCATATGAGATCTATATACCGAAGGATCTGAACTTTGAGGATGCGTGCTACCGCTGTGCTGTCCTTAAAAAGCCGTTCCATACTTATATACATCCCGAAAGGTACAATTTCTGGCTGGATACGTATATCATGCCTCTGACATTTGACGAGGGTGACAGGCATTATTGCATATACTCTCAGGAGATAACGCCCTGTGCAAGCACCAGGCGTATGTCCAATCTTGATGCAGG
Source organism: Ruminococcus albus 7 = DSM 20455 (assembly GCF_000179635.2). Taxonomy (NCBI): domain Bacteria; kingdom Bacillati; phylum Bacillota; class Clostridia; order Eubacteriales; family Oscillospiraceae; genus Hominimerdicola; species Hominimerdicola alba. Next base: position 232,220 of record NC_014833.1, read on the forward strand.
GGTCGCTGAGTCAGTACTTCAGACCTGTATAAAGCTTCATGACGGCAGTGATTTCAATCAGACAATGGATGAGATCGTAAAAGACCTCTGTAAACAATGTGAGGCAGATAAGGTATGTCTTATACTTACGGACATGAAAGAGAGAACGTTCTCGATACTGAGCGAAGCAGCAGGTTCACCCATTGCTGATTATTCCGTTGAGGACTATTTACGCAGCAGATATGAGGATTTCTTTGATATCATAGAAACATGGGATCAGGCTATTGCCGGAAGTACCTGCCTTATTATACAGAACGAGAGGGATATGGAGGTGCTTTATGAGCGCGATCCTGTGTGGGCAGCATCCATGCAGGAGGTCGATGTGCATACCATAGTGCTGTTTCCTCTTGTGTATAACCATGAAACTCTGGGATATATCTGGGCGATCAACTTCAAAGCAGAGAACACTATGCGTATACGTGCGCTGCTAGAACTGGCAACATTTTTTATCGCCTCCGAGATAGCTAATCAAAAGCTGTTGGATCAGATGAAGATGATGAGCTGGTCAGATATGCTTACAGGTGTCAACAACCGTAATGCCATGAATCTGAGGGTCGATAGTATCGTCAATGGCGAAGAGGAACTCCCCGATGAAACCGCCGTTATCTATACAGATATAAACGGTCTTAAACAGGTGAACGATAACGGAGGCCATGCTGACGGAGATCGTATGCTGAAAAAGGCTGCCAATATTCTGAAGGATGTATTCCCCGACGGAGATATCTACCGCGCGGGCGGTGACGAATTCATGGTGCTGGTAACAGGTGTGCCCGAACATATAATAGAAGAAAGGATAGAAAAGCTGAAGGTCTATCGTTCTGATAAGGCAGATGTGAGCTTTTCGGTGGGCTATTTCTGTTCTTGCGGAAAAACTGATATACGCCATGCTATGACTATGGCTGATAAGCGTATGTATGATGACAAACAGCGCTATTACCAGGATCACCCGTACCGCAAGCGCAGATGAATACCCTGAAAATAAACGGGTCTGTTCCGGAGAGAACAAGCCCGTTTTTCATATCAGACTATTTATCTGATACCGTGATAGTTAATGAAGCTTTGTGTGCCGCTGATATACCGCATTATACAGGCGCATCAAGTGGTTTGCCAACGGATAGCCACGTATTTAATTGGCATCAAAATAATTGCAGCGTACATAATACTTGCGAACGCAGACTTAAATGCAGATTTTTTATGTCTTAAATCTTTACTTTTTTAAGAAAATATGTTATGATATAAATTACGATACTATATATTCTGAACAAAGAGACCTACTCTTATAGTCATCTTTAAAAAAGGAGGACAGCATGGAATTCTTAAAACAAAATCAGTTAAACATATTGCTGTTTCTCAGCGGTGTCTGTGCGGCAATGTGGGTGATGGTGTTTTTTTCCAGATCTATACCGATAAAACGCAGAAATGCACTGGGTACTATAGAACTCTGTGCGACTCTGCTTCTTATTTCAGATCGGCTGGCATATATTTATCGCGGTAAACCGGGAGATCTTGCCCGTGTAATGGTCAGGGTCAGCAATTTTGGCGTATTCATGATGGTACTTGTGATACTGAAAGCTCTGAACCAATATCTGAAAAGTATCCTTTCTGCATCTGATGATCATAATGAGCCTTCAGCATTGCTGCAAGCGGCGGATATAGTTATATACATAGACGTGGTAATGACGATACTGACGCAGTTTACAGGCTTTTACTACTACTTCGATGAATTCAACCGATATCAGCGGGGCAGCGGAATATTTTTCAGCGTATCTTTACCGCTTCTGGCTTTCGTTTTTCAGCTTTCCGATATCATGCGCCGCAGAGAACGTCTTAGCACGAGAATGCTGATGTCACTGATAATATTTACGACTCTGCCTGTTATAGCTTCGACGATACAGCTTTTCGCGTATGGCATTTCGCTGACAAGTATCTCTATAGTCGCACCGTCGATGCTGCTGTATCTGTTCTCGCTTATAGAAATGAATGAAAAGGTTGAAAAAGCCAAGGATCATGAGATCGAACTTCTGAAAGAAGAACAGGAAGCTATGCAGCAGCTGTTTGAACAGACAGCTATGGCACTGGCAGGGGCAATAGATGCAAAGGATAAGTATACTCACGGACACTCTCGCCGTGTGGCAGAATACTCCCAGCGTATAGCCGAATATGCAGGTAAATCCCATGAAGAAGTGCAGGATATATACTACTCGGCGCTGCTTCACGATGCCGGCAAGATAGGCGTGCCCGATGTTATAATAAACAAGGAGGGCAGGCTGACCGACGAAGAATTTGCAGCTATCAAGACCCATCCGTCAATAGGAAGTCAGATACTTTCAAGTATAAATATATCACCGTCGCTGAGTATAGGTGCCAGCTATCACCATGAACGCTATGACGGCAGGGGATATCCCTCGGGGCTAAAGGGCGATGATATACCTGAGATCGCTAGGATAATAGCTGTGGCTGATGCTTATGATGCCATGACATCCAAAAGAAGCTACCGTGAACCGATGCCGCAGCAGCTGGTGCGTGAAGAGCTTGTAAAGGGCTCCGGGACACAGTTTGATCCGGTATATGCAAAGATAATGCTCCATCTTATCGATGTTGATACAGAATACAACATGAAGGAACACGAAACAATAAAAGAGCTTTCGGGCAACGCTGAAATGGTATGCACTGAATTCAGGACGGAATTCAGTGAGGGTGTTATTGCAACACGCGAGGAGATGACCATACATCTAAATTATATCTCTGATGACGATGATGATCCTGTTCCTACCCTGATATTGTTTGACTCACTGGATCAGAAGATACACTGCGATGACACTAGCAAGAAGATAGTGAACTACTTTGAGTACTGTGAGATAAGGCTTGACGGACACGTTGAACGTTCCGGCGCAAGAGAGATACAGAACGAGATCATATACGACAGCGGTATCAGCCGTGATGAGCTTCTGCGGAAGTTCAAGAGCGGTATAGCCTACGATATAACGGCTGTTAAGTACAATGACCATGTCAGGGTCAGGATAGAGAACGAGTATCGTTCGATCGAGGTGATAACTGCACTGCCGGATAATTCCAGATATGTGTTCCTTAGCTTTACAGGCAGAAACTGCAGGATAAACAGCTTCAGGACACAGAAGACAGGTGTTACTGCGGATGAGAATTCCATAAAGCGTATCGCGCCTGAAATAAGCTATATCAAAGTACCAGCAGGAAATGTTCCCAATATACAGATCGACGGATGGCGTACAGCTTATACTAACGGTGAAGAGCTTGTTAGTGAAATGAAGATATTTTTCCATGCCATGAGCCTGCCGACGGCAAGACTTATATGGCATTGTCCGTTTATTGTATTGTACAGCTCGGATAACGGAAAGATCAAAGGTCCTAATTACCGGGAACTTGCGCTGATAAGGTTTGACGGCGAATGCTGGGATGAAAAACGTATGGTAAACAATGATATACAGATAAGCAGGACCGATGATTTTACAGGCTGGGAAAACTGGAAGAATACAAACAAACAGGGCGCTGACTGCAACGCTCAGCTTGTAAAAAATGATAACATCATTGATACAAATATCGAATATAACGGTCTTGTGCTGAAAATCAAAACACAACTGCCTAAAGGAGAGATATCAAAAGTATATGTATCCATAACGGGAGATCAGTGTGCCATCACGAATATATGGATAAAGTGAATAACGGATATATGTGATGACTAAAACATCCGCCTTTAGGGTGGATAAACATATAGAATTGCCCCTGAGCATTTCAAAGCGCTCAGGGGCATCGTACTTTATTGTTACAAAGATAAATATGAATTTATATGATTATAATAAATAATATATCTACCCAATTTGCTCCAGAATCTTTTCCATATTTTTATAGTACAACGGCAGGCTTAACTCACGTTTCTTGCCTTCATCGTATACACATTTACACCCATATAAAATATCGCTGATATCATTATGCAGAGTCATGATTCTTGAAGTTAGCTCATTAGACGAAAACATTTTTTTCATAGCAATACCAGCTAAACCCGCAGGTATCTTGTATGGCAGCAATTCATTTTTATAAAGTTTAAGATCAACACCTCTTGCCTTAACGATCTGAAGTGTTTCACGAATAGTTTTAACTGCCAGTTTCAATGCTTTTGAATCAGCCATAAGTTCCATTGCCAATTTATTCGGGTCATCAAGTACACCCGCTCTGCCTGCAGTAGATGTTACCCCTGCATTGATAGCCATATGGATCCAGATCCATTCAAACATATCATATGGTATTTCCCACTTTAAGTCAGCTGATCTCAGCAGATTTAATATTTCAGCATAATTAGAAATATTAGCCTTGGCTTCACCCTCGAGCATTACATGATCAAAAAGTACGCAATTGAGTTCATGATCCTTGCTCATATGACCGCCTGCTGTTGGAAACGCAGTGATGTATTCATAGTCACCTACTATTCTTTCGATATCCTTTCTTTCATCCCAGAAATTACAGAAAAGGACAATCGTTCCTTTGATATTCCTCTTCATTATAGTATCCATCGCACAATCCAGCTTGCCACTTGCGACGCTGACAATAATGAAATCATATTCAGAATTATCCTCTGCTACCATGACTTTATATACATCATTTTTTTCTTCGCCTTTCGCGTTGTATCTGCCATCTAAAACATGAATACCAATTTTAGCTGGAATATCTTTTTTACCTTCCCTCAATATGTGATAAGTATCATGTCCTGCCTTTTGAAATGCGTAGGCATATGTTGTTCCAATAACACCGATTCCCAATACAGCTATTCTCATGTTATCTCCTTTATAAATTACGATTTTAGTAACAATTATATCACAGAATAGCGTCTTTGTCAATAAAAAAGCCATAGTGTTTCTGGCTTAACATCAGAAATACTATGGCTAAAATTTTTATATCAGCGCCGAACTTTAATGCGGCTGTATATGTCAGATATCAACCCTTTACGGCACCTGCGGTAAGGCCGTCAACGATCTTGTTGGAGAATGCGCAGTAAACTATGATAGTCGGGATCACGGCTATCATGATAGCTGCAAACATCTGTGAATAGTTTGTATTGTATGGTCCTACGAACTTGGACAGTGATACCGGAAGTGTCTTTTTGGTTTCATCGGAGATGAATACCATTGCAAGAAGAAGTTCGTTCCAGTTGCCGACGAAAGTCATAAGACCTGTTACAAACAGACCTGTTCTGCCGAGGGGCAGGCATATCTTGAAGAATATCTGGAAGATATTAGCACCCTCCATACAAGCACATTCGATAAGCTCGTTAGGCATACTCGTGAAGAAGCCTTCCATAATGAATATCGTAATAGGAAGTGAGAATGTAAGATAAGGAAGGACAAGGCTTGTAAGCGTGTTTGAAAGATGCAGAGTTGTAAATCCGAGATTCAGATTCGCAAATCTTGTGAACAGAGGTATAAGCACGCAGTGGATAGGTATCATCATACCTGTAAGGAAATAAGTCATGGCAAGCTTAGAACCTTTCCAGTGCAGACGTGAGATGCCGAATGCAGCCATTGAACCGATCAGCATACTGAGCAACAGTGAAATAACACACACGATGAATGAATTGAGTGTTGCTGTACCCAGATTACCTGCTGTCCATGCGAATGAATAGTTATCAAATGTTATATTTTGTGGAAGTGCAAAAGGAGCGGTAAATATCTCCTTGTTCGTTTTGAACGAAACGTTGAACACCCAAAGCAGCGGAAGAAGATATGTTAAGGATATTATTACCAGAAATGCATATATCACTATCTGTATCGGTGTTATCTTTTGCTTGGAAGAAGGATCCGGTGCTGCAGCTCCAATTTTTGAAGAACTCATTTAGCTGTACCTCCTTACATCTCGTACTGCTCGGTCTTAACGACCTTGTTGATGAATAATGTTACTGCCAGACAAAGTATGAGCAGTACTACGCCTATAGCACTTGCATAGCCGTATTTTGAGAACTTGAAGCCCTGCTGATATAGGTGAGTTGCAAGTACCTCAGTTTTATGGTTGGGGCCGCCTTCGGTCATATTGAATATAAGATCGAAGAATTTCAGCGAGCCTATGGCATTCAGCGACATAGCAGTAGCTACCATGGGCTTGATAAGCGGAAGTGTAACATATCTGAATGTCATAGCCTTGGTACATCCGTCGATATAGCTTGCCTCCATAAGGGACTTGCTTATACCTGATATCTGTGCCATATAAAGCATCATAGACTGACCAACATACTGCCAGAGAGCAACAAAAGCTATTATCCACATGGGAAGTATGATAGTGCCCCTGATATCCGACAGCCACATAGGACCCTCAATGCCCATTTTTTCAAGGAGCAAGTTGATACCCAGCTTAGGGCTGAATATAAACATCCACAGCAGACCGAGTGCTGCTGATGAGAGTACGCAGGGCAGATATATAATGTTCTTGAATAAATTTCGACCTTTCTCGATGTTTGTAAGCAGCGCTGCATAGAAAAGACCTAAGATAAGCTGTGACACACATGAGAAAATGAGAAAGAACATTGAGTTCTTAAAAGCAATAGCGAACGTTTTATCGGATAGTATAGCCTTATAATTGTCAAGCCCGATAAATTTAGGGGCTTGGAGTACTTTATATTCACAGAATGAATAATACACCGACTGTATGATCGGTATAAAAAGCACCAGTGTGAACAAAAGAAACGCAGGAAGCATGAAGATAACAATAGCTTTCTTGCTCCTAAGCATTTTGTCCATCACGGATCAACTCCTTTCAAAATGGGGAAACATTAAAAACAATATAGAGGCGTATTGTGCGCCCCTATATCGTCTTTTGATAGATCGAAATATTACTTTCTGCAGTTAGCAGCGTAGTATTCTTCCATATCCTTAGCAGCGTCTGCAGGTGTAATGCTACCCTGGAATACAGCTACCATTGTATCGTCGAAGTGAGCACCTGTCTCAGTTGTAGGCATGGACTCATTATAGAAGCCGAATGTACCGGTTGCGTTGCTGAATACATCCATAACGAATGCGAGCTGCTTGGGAGCTGCGGAAGTATCGTACTCAACCTTTGTTACAGGGATCTTACCACCCTTTTCAGCGGTGTACTTCTGAGACTTTTCATCAGTGAAGTACTTGATGAGGGCAGCAGCGCCTTCGGGACAATCAGTTGTAGAGCTCATGCACAGAGAGTCGGATTTAGCGATAACTCTGTCAACGCCGGGGAACTGGAATACGCCGCACTTGGATTCAAAGTCAGGATTCTGACCGTTGATCTGACCGATAGCCCATGAACCCTGGATAAGGATAGCTGCTTCTTCGTTGTAGAAACCTGCGGTTGCAACGTCATTGGTGTCGCCGCCTGCTGTCTTCTGGAAGTACTTGGACAGGTCAAGGAGCTTGTTGCAAGCGTTCTCGAGCTTACCATCTTCCCATGAAGCGGAACCGTCAGCCAGCTTAGCAAGGTCAACACCCTCAGCCTCACAGAGGTAACCAGCTACCATTGAGAGACACCATGCGGTATTAGCAGAAATAGAAATAGGTGTATAGCCTGCACCCTGGAGCTTTTCGCAAGCAGCGATCATCTCTTCCCATGTCTTAGGTGTATCGGAGATACCTGCCTTTTCAAACATCTCGGTGTTGTAGAAGCAGCAAGCAGCTGCAGTGTTCAGCGGAACAGCGTAGATCTTTCCGTCGTAGGTCTGCTGAGAGAATACAGAATCACTTGTGAAAGTATCCTTCCAGCCGTCCTTTGCAAGATAATCATCAAGGGGAGCTGCAACGCCGGGCTTAACATAGTCGGTCAGCTGAGGTCCGGGGCTTACGATGAATACATCGGGAGTCTCTTTTGCTGCAACTTTAGCATTGAGGTTGTTGTAGTATTCTTCGAGGTTTGTTGTTATAGGTGTTACGTGGTACTTACCCTTGTAATCATTGTTGAATCTCTCGATAGTTTCCTTATAGCCGAGAGAGATCAGATCCTCGGTAGCGTTGAGGTCATCCCAGAACATCCATGTGATCTCCTGTGAGCCGTCAGCGTTTTTCTTCTTTTTAGAACCGCTTGCGTCGCCGCAGCTTGCAAGCGTAGTTGCCAGCATTGCTGCTGATACTAGTGTTGCTAAGATCTTTCTTTTTTTCATTGTTAATACCTCCTGGTCATATGCCGCACTACATAATTTATACGGTTTTACCGATTTTTGATACTCACCATATCGGTGACTTCGTAAATTTTACCATAATATTAACCCATTGTCAATAGAATATAAGTAATAATGGCAAAAATAGATAAGGAACCCTAACAATTGTAGCAATAAATGGTTAGTTGATATTCCCTCTATCAAAGCTTACAGATACTGGATGTTTTTATCTCTAAATTAATGCCTGTGAATTATATAATATGCATCTATACAGAAGCGTTCAAAAGACCTGAGGTATAGAAAGTGCACATGGTTTACTTGCTGTAGGTTGAAAGCTTACGGATGATCAGCAGATGCAGGATATGATTAATTAGTTGCTGATATAGCACTAATATCCGAATTAATTTAATTGTACTAAAAAATATATATGATTTATCTTTAAACTAAACGCCGTGAATGTTTAGTTTAAACAGACCCGAAGGGTATCTGATGTCCTAGTCTTGTTATAAAAATAAGTCATGTTAAAGATAATATTTCGCCGTACTTTCCAAGCCGACAGACCACATTTTTCTTTTTTACACAGATGTATTTTCTGCCAGAAAAAAGCATATCATCACGATCATATCCGGTGTGGTTGTGATGATATCTCTTAATTATTATTGCTATGGCATTTTACAGTTTACTCGAAATTACGTCTATTATTTTAAGAATACATTACTGAACTGTAGATTAAAATTAATTGCATTATGTCTATACTTTGGTAAATTATTTACCGCGCGGGACTGTTAAGTTTTTATCTCACAGAAGGATATTTTATCTGAGGGTAAATTTTAATATATATGGTATAAAGAGCTTCAGACTGAGATCCGCGGTGATCTACTTGCTTTTCTTCAAGAAAAACTTTCTCATATATATGGAACAGTCAGACTCTTCGTTATTTTAAACGATGCTTGTGTATTCTTTATGATCCTTTCGCTGATAAATAAGATCGGCAAACTTTGGTGAAAAAATTAAATTCCTATGCCGAATGAATAAACTTCCAATATCTGCGTAAACTATTCCCACAAAAAATCTATTTAACGGAGGAAACGGATGAAAGCAACAGGAATAGTAAGACGCATAGATGACCTTGGCAGGGTAGTCATACCGAAAGAAATACGCAGGACTATGAGGATTCGTGAAGGCGACCCCCTAGAGATCTACACCAACCCCGACGGCGAAGTAATATTCAAAAAGTATTCCCCGATAAATGAGCTTTCCGATGGCGCTTTGCAGGCGGCGGAGGTCATATCAAAGCTGGGCGGTGCGCCTGCGGTGATCTTTGATAAGGATCATGTGGTGGCAGTGTCGGGTGTTCCGAAAAAGGAGTACTCGCAGCGCAGGCTGACCCAAGCGCTGGAAAATATGATGGAGAACCGTTGCAGTTATGAGTACCGCAGCGGATCGGCGGAATTTCATCCCGTGGAGGGCATTGATACCCACGCACTGGCAGTTGCGCCGATAATATCGGGGGGAGATATCACAGGCGCTGTGGCGTTTCTCGGTGGGGACGATGACCGCCATGTTACCGATGATCAGGCGATGCTTTGCAAGGCGGCGGCTATGTTTCTCGGCAAACAGATCGAACAATGACAAAAGGCAGCACTGCTTGGTGCTGCCTTTTGCTGTGTATGGAATATCACGTTTCTTCGACTTCGATCACTTCAAGCCTGTCACCCGATACCCTAAACCGAACATCGAGTCCCGCATACCCGAAACCGTATACCCTCTCCGGGTCGTTCTGATAAGCGGGGCGAGGGTCCTGAGCCAGAAGTGCTTTCAACGCTGTCCGCTTGCTTTCGGGTACTTTCTCCAAAAGTTCGGCAGGGAAGTCTACTTTTACCGAATAACCAGCCTTTTCCGCCGCAAAACCGCCTGTAGCTTCGGGGCGGCAGTCAGCAAGGGGGAGATATGGCTTGATATCCAGTATCGGCGTGCCGTCCATCAGATCGGCTCCGCCTACCCTCAGGGCAAGCCCTTGATCTGCTGTTTTTTCAACTCCGAGAAGTTTCACGCATGAAAGTCCGATGGGGTTCGGGCGGAAAGGTGATCGTGTAGCAAATACGCCCATTCGCTTGTTTCCCCCCAATCTCGGCGGACGTACCGTAGGCGACCAGCTGTCACGCTTTGCCTCGGAAAATTCCCATATCAGCCACAGGTGCGAGAATCCCTCTATCCCCCGAAGTGCTTCGGGTTCTCGGTATTTCGGCTCAAATACCACCAGACCTTCCAGTTCCTCAACCAGTCCGCTCTGCCGCGGCAACCCGAATTTTGTGGGCAGGTCGGTGTGTATCCTTGCGATTATCTCCATGTGAAGCCCTCCTGTAGCATTAGTTGGTAGTTTAACACCATCACTTCGCAACAATATTTTTTGAAAACAAAAAGATCAACTGTTATCGCCTAATAAATCTATTTCACTCTCATTCAATTCCTTAACCATTTTGATAAAATCGTTATATTCATCACCATTTAAATAATTAAAGGATTGATTGGATTGAATTATCTTATTTGTAAGACTTTTTATTCTATCTATGGCATATGTCGGCAGTCCTCCCGCCTTTTTCCACATCGCATGATAAAAAATTATTTCTGCAATAATCAGTTGTTCAGTATCTGCAACTCCTAAAACTTCTTCCGAGTACATTCTTGCAATATTAGCTTTATCTATAGGGTATCTTGTAAAATAATGTTCAATTGAATCAATCGTAGTTTGTTTTTCTTCAAAATAGTTGTTATCTATGTACATATTAATCCCTAACTTCGTAATTCGTATATTATTATTATGAATTATTTCAATGTTTGGGTGACGTTCAACGAATTGTGCTTAGCTGAACCTATCAATTTGATTATACCACAACGCGGAGCTTTCGTCAATCAGCGTCAACAGGTCTTCCGCAGAATTCAGCCATAGCGCGTATTTTATTCATTACCGCCTTGAATTTTTCGGGGGTCAGGGACTGTGCGCCATCGCTCCATGCGTGTTCGGGGTCGATGTGTACCTCTATTTCCAGTGCGTGACAGCCCATTGCCACCGCGCCGAGAGAACAGGGCTCTACCAGTGAAGCGATACCTGTCGCATGGCTGGGGTCAACGGTAACAGGCAGATGTGTCTTCTGTTTCAGCAGAGGTACACTTGCAAGGTCGAGGGTGTTGCGGGTGGCGGTCTCATAGGTGCGTATGCCGCGCTCGCAGAGTATCACCTGACTGTTGCCCTCGCTCATGATGTACTCAGCCGACATCAGCAGTTCCTGCAAAGTACCGGAAAGACCACGTTTCAGCAGTATAGGCTTGTTCAGCCTGCCGAGGGCTTTCAGCAGGGTGAAGTTCTGTGAATTTCTCGCACCCACCTGAATGATATCAACATCGTCGAAAAGGTCGATATCGCTGACGTCCATTATCTCGGTGACAATGGGCAGACCTGTCTCAGCTCTTGCTTTTTTCAGGATATCAATGCCCTCCTTGCCAAGACCCTGGAAAGCGTAAGGCGAAGTTCTCGGCTTGAATGCGCCGCCGCGAAGCATTGTGGCACCTGCTTCCTTGACGGCAATAGCGGTCTTGATAGTCTGTTCCTCGGTCTCAACCGAGCAGGGACCCGCAATTACCTGCAAGCGGTCGCCGCCCAGCTTTCTGCCGCGGACATCTATCACAGTGTCCAGCGGGTGGAAACGTCTGTTGGCGTTTTTGTAGGGTTCCTGCACACGCTTGACAGTGTCAACTATCTCCCTGGCCTGCACCGATTCGATATCCACCGCTGTTGTATCACCGATAAGACCGATTATCTTCGAGTGTACGCCCTCTACAAGATTTGATTTCACATCGAACCTTGTGAGCCATTCCATAAGTTCCTCGATCTGCTTTTTGTTGGCGCTGTCTTTTAATACGATAACCATAATGATTCCTCCTGTAAATAAATAGAAATAATTAGAATATATTGTCAGAAAATCTGCATCAAAAAAACCGTGCTCTCGTAATACGAAAGCACGGTCTGTGACCTGAATGGATATATTGTCAGCCCATATCCGGCTGTACACCCGTCCGCATAGCTTTCATACCACGACAAATAAGCTTGTAGCCAAAAAATCGGCTAAAGCTAAAGAAGTATGTAAAGACAGCGAATACGGTGATAAGCTTCATTACGGGTCAACCTTTCTGTTTACTGATCAAGATTATAGAAACATTATACTTCATCAAATTAGGAATGTCAAGGATAAAGAAAGCTTGTTTACACAAAATTAATATTATTGCCTGTCAAAGTAAGCCTTTCCTTTATCGGGCTTGAAATAAGTTCGCAGATATCCGTCCTTGGAAACTATTACAAATTCGTTTGTTTCCTCGAGGTAATAGGCATCGTCGCCGTCCTCTTTTTCGGTTTTGTGCAGGGCGGAAGGGTCATTGACAACGTCCGAAGCCGCCTTGCGGTAGTCATCGGCGCTTGCAAATCCCATTTCTATCCCATGTTTTTCGTAGTGCTGGTCACGAAGTTTTTTTGTCCTGAACCAATACTCTGTGTATTCATCGTCCTCGGGATCCTCGCTGTCGGCAGGGATATCACTCTGAGGTTCGCTTGATATTTCAGATGAACTATCCTCTGCAGTTATTGGGTCTGCTGATGTATTATCAGTTGATGCTGAACTGCTATCCTCGATTATCAGATCATAGAGAGAATCACTGCTTTTATTTTTCTGACCGCTGCAGCCCGTCAGTGTGAAAAGCACTGCTATAATAGTAAGCAGGCTGAATATCTTTAGTTTCATAGCTGCACCTCCCAATAAGATTATACAACAACTTGTCAATAAAGTCAACAAAAACGGCAGAGTCAAATGACTCTGCCGTAATAAGCGTTATTTAATTGACTTATCGTCGTTTAAATTACTTTCTCTTCTTGGAGATAACTACCAGAGCAGCAGCAGAAGCAGCCAGAGCTACAGCAGCTGTAGTAGCAGCACCAGTGTTGGTGTTGGAAGTAGTGCCGTTTGTGTTGCTCTTAGAAGAAGTGTTAGTAGTAGCCTTAGAAGAAGAAGACTCGCTTGTAGATGTGCTCTCGGAAGAAGACTCGCTTGTAGATGTGCTCTCGGAAGAAGACTCGGACTCAGACTCAGACTCGGACTCAGACTCGGAAGCATCAGCAGAAACAGTTACAGAAGCAGGAACTGTTGTCCAATCAGCGTACCCGTCTACGTCATAGTTAGCGATACCACCAGCAGTGATCTTAGCAGTAGAAGTAGAGATGTTGATAGCAGTACCATCCTCAGCATCGTCAGCAGCCTTAACTGTCAGAGTACCGATAACCAGCTTGTTAGGAACAATACCATCAGCGTCCTCGAAGGTCTGATCGTAAGCCATTACCTGATATTCCTCGTTATCAACGAACTGCTCCTTCTCTGCATCGGTCATCTTGCCCTTGTAGCCCCAGTAATCGAAAGCCAGACCAGCGGTAGTGCTCTTCAGGTTGTCCTCGTTGAAAACGAAGTTAACGATCTCACCGTTCTCAGCAGTAAAAGCGAACTGCTGAGTGCAGAGCTTAACGTCAGCAGAGACAGCTACATCGAAAGTAACTTCCTTGCCTGCAGCTACCTTCTCAGCAGAAGGTATAAACTCCAGAGTAGCAGTAGCGCCTGCAGGATTATTGTTGTTTTCGTTGTTCTCGTTGTTCTCAGCGAATACAGAAGGTGCAACAGCTGCCATCATTGCAGCGGATGTGAGAAGTGCAAATAACTTCTTGTTCATAAAAAATTCCTCCCAAAATTATTATTTTGAATTTCTATTGTTTAATCATACCCATTTCTCCGCAAACACCGCACAGATAAAGCTTGTCCCATGAGAGCAAAGTATGGCTATATAATTAACTCGGTATATTAAATTATAATACAAATATAGATACCATTGTTGAATATTTTGTTAACATTATATTAACTTTTATTCGTACAGATTTTTTCAGCAGCTGCTTCAATGGTATTTACAGCGTATTATATCCCGAACAAGACGTCTCATGTTCGGATTTGTCCACATTATATCACACTTTAGATTATATGTCAATAGCAATTTACCAATAATATTTACCATTGAAGAATTCATTTTTTAGTATAATCACTATATTTTTAATGATTTTTTGGTCAATACATCTTATTTATTTGTAAATGCTTCTTCAAACGGTACCCATGAAGATTGATAGTGTGATCTGTTATCGGGGTGTGAAAAATCCCTTGCTCATTTCTGAACAAGGGATGATTATTGGGGCGGAAGGATTCGAACCTTCGGAGTGACGGAGTCAGAGTCCGTTGCCTTACCGCTTGGCGACGCCCCAGTATGGTTGGGATAGATGGATTCGAACCATCGAATGACGGAGTCAAAGTCCGTTGCCTTACCGCTTGGCTATACCCCAGCTTTTCGACATTCGAGCATCTCACTGTCTTGTCCCTGACAGCTTAATTATTATAGCACAGCTTTTCAGAAAATGCAAGTGGTTTCATAAAACGTTTACAAAACAGTTTCAAAACCGAAATATGCATACTATTTTAAAGAGAACATTAATTTTGGTGCTGCTATGCTATATTCCGCAAAAATATTTGAAAAAATAAGATTTTTTACCTTTTTTTGACTTGACTTCATGACTTTGATGTGCTATTATAATATCAGATAAAAATTTCCGAAAGGTCGTGCAGAAGTATGTTTAAGAAGTTTATGACAGAATTCAAGGCATTCGCACTCAAGGGCAACGTTATGGATATGGCGATCGGTGTTATCATCGGTGGCGCTTTCAGCGCTATCGTTACTGCACTCACCAGCTGCTTTATCAACCCCCTTATCGCTGTTATCACAGGCGGTGTGAAGTATGATGAGGAAGGCAATCCTCAGATTGTCGGCGGTTCTTTCAAGATCCGCGGTGTATCCTTTGATTACGGCGCATTCATTTCCGCGATACTCAATTTCCTTATCATCGCACTTGTTCTTTTCCTGCTTCTCAAAGCTATAAATGGCGCAGTTTCAAAGGCTGCGGCTCTTGCTAAGAAGAAAGAGGAAGAAGAGGAAGCTGTTGCTGAGCCTTCTGCTGAAGAAAAGCTCCTCACCGAGATCCGTGATCTGCTGACAGCAGGCGCTACTCCCGAGGCACTGGCAAAGATCGAAGCTGCTAAGGCTGATAACGAAGCTGCAAAGTAATAGCAAATGTTTTCGGAAGCTGTCCTTCGGGACAGCTTTTTTGTTGACAAAATTTCATTAAGGGAGTATAATCATAATATCAATCTATAAAGGAAGTCTTGTACATGAATTTTTTAAGACGCTGCTGGGCGGAGATCGACCTTTCAGCTGTTGATTACAATGTTTGTGAATATAAAAAGCTGCTGCCGCAGGATACCGAGCTTATGTGTGTAGTAAAAGCCTCCTGCTACGGGCACAGTGATGAGTTGATCGTACCGCGGCTGCAGCAGGTACACGGTGTAAGGTATTTTGCGGTATCAAATATACTCGAGGGTATAAGGCTTCGTGAAATTGGTATAAACGGGGATATACTCATACTTGGTTATACTCCGCCCGAATGCGCGGCTGAGCTTGTTAAATACGATATTATACAGGCTTGTACCGAACTGTGCTATGCTCAGGAACTCAGTGCGAATGCAAACGGTACTGTGCGACTGCATGGCGCCGTAGATACCGGTATGACTCGTATAGGCGTTCATGGGACCGCTGAAGAACAGGCTGATGAACTTGCGAAGGTATCGGCTTTGCCGAATATCTCCCTTGAAGGCATATTCACGCACTTCTCATCTGCCGACGGTATTGATGATGCTGATGAAAAGTATACACAGATGCAGTCTGAAAGATTTTTCCGTGTAAGGGATCTTCTGAAAGAAAAAGGTATCAGACTTAAACACGCCCACATAAAGAATTCAGCAGGCGGAGCATACGGGTATGGTGACGAAAGCACGCTGGCACGTCTTGGCATAATACTTTACGGTCTTTACCCCGACCCTGCCAAGTCCCTGCCTTTTGTGCCCAAGCCTGTTATGACCCTCAAAGCTGTCGTTTCTCAGGTGAAGTGGATCGATGAGGGTACAGCAGTCAGCTACGGCAGAACTTTT
This sequence comes from Ruminococcus albus 7 = DSM 20455, assembly GCF_000179635.2. NCBI lineage: Bacteria > Bacillati > Bacillota > Clostridia > Eubacteriales > Oscillospiraceae > Hominimerdicola > Hominimerdicola alba. Next base: position 248,516 of record NC_014833.1, read on the forward strand.
GTAAGCGACAGGAGGATGAAGCTTGCGACTGTCACTGCGGGATATGCCGACGGTTATCCGAGGGCGCTCTCAAACAAGGGCGAGGTCATTATCCGCGGAAAAAAATGCCGTATCTGCGGCAGAGTATGCATGGATCAGTTTATGTGCGATGTTACCGACATACCGGATGCGGCACCCGGCGATGAAGTTATACTGATGAATGCTGAGATAAATGCAGATGTTATAGCTGCACTGACAGGCACTATAGGATATGAGATCACCTGCGATATAACCTCGCGTGTGCCCCGTGTACCTGTAAACTCATGATAAAAAACCAAGCCATAGAGGATGACCATATCCCCTATGGCTCATTTTATTTTACGGTTTTGTTTTTGCCTGAGTTTTTACCCTGATGCATAAGCTTGTCAGCGTGAGAAATGATCTTTTCTATATCGTCACCGGGTTCGCCGCGGCATACGCCTATGGTCATGGTCACGCGGAAATTCCCGTTGTCTGATCTGAAGCTCTTTTTATAGATATCTTCGCGTATCTTATCAGCAAGTTCTGTACCGCTGGAAACATCGGCATTCGGTACTATAAACAGGAATTCTTCACCGCCCCATCTGGCGGCGTAACCCTCGGCAGGAACTGTGCGAGCTATAACATCGGCGGTCTGCCTGAGTACTTCATCGCCTGTGAAATGGCCGTGTTTATCGTTGATCTTTTTGAGATCATCCAGATCACCGATACAGACAACATAGCCCTTGTCGGAACGAATGCTGTTATGCTGTATCAGCTTCAGGTATTCGTTCATGGCGCGGCGGTTGAAAAGCTGTGTCAGCGGATCAATGGTAGCCAGCTTTATAAGGCTCTCATTCTTAGTCACCAGTTTGAACTGCATAAGTTCACGGCTGAACATATATATTGATGATACATAAAGCAGTATCAGCGCCGCAAAGGATATGTTCATGAAATAAACGATATTGTTTATAACACGGTCATTGAAGGTGTAGATATTACCTGATCCGCCGCCTGAACGTATATATGCCGCTATAGCAACATACAGCGCGAAGGGTACAAGTGAGAAAAGGTAAGGCGTTATCATCCGCCGCAGAGGAAGATAGAAGGGTATCGGTATGAGAAACAGCAGCATCGTACCGAAACCCATATCCCAGCCCATGGAAAAGCACCCAAGGCAGGAGTGTACCATTACTTCGACCAGCGATATCAGTACCAGCCGCTTTCTGTAAGGGCGCTTGTAAAGCAGCACCAGCATTGAAAAGTAAAATGTGACACTGAATATATTGTAATAAATCATGGGCTTTACACCCAGTATCGAGAAAATGCACAGATAAGCGATATGTGATACCAACAGTGATATACCGCCTATGGAATACACAGTGCGTTCGTTAAGATCATCGAAACGCATTATATTAAAACCGGACTTTTTTCTTTTTTTCAATATATGCGCCCCCTTTCGTATTTCTGTATCAGTAAGTCTCTATCATTTTTATGCTCATCCATTTGATACACCACGCTAAACAGCTATCTGACAGGCTGTAACAATAGTTGATATGTACTTAGTTATAATGTGATGCCGGGTTATGTGCATAAGGGATAGCTATAATTATTTATACATTAATTATAAATTATTAAGAAACTATTTTCAAGACTATATATGCACAAATTTATATACTTTTTTTAGTGAAATAAGCATATAGATATCTGTGCGTTGTGATCGGCGGCTGTGATGACCGAATAATATCCCATTATTTTCCTGATTGTGAAGTTTATGCGTATAAAATTGAAAAATATGTGAAAATTAGCACTCTCCACTTGACAGTGCTAAAATTTGTGCTATAATATAATCAGAACAAAGGAACAGAACAGACCGCCGCGGAGGTCTGAACTATCCGTCCCGTTGCTCATGGTATAAACATTCGGCAAAAGGTCATAATATGTTTGTATGATGAAAAGGAGGACTGACCTATGTTACTGCCTAGTATTTTTGGAAATGATATGTTCGATGATATGATGGGTTTTCCGAGGTTTGATGACTTCGGGGATATTGACCGCAAGCTTTACGGCAAGCACGCTGACAGAGTAATGAAGACGGATGTCAGTGAACATGATGACCACTTCGAGGTGGATATAGATCTGCCGGGCTTCAAAAAGGATGAGATAGAGATCGAACTCAGTTCGGGTTATCTCTCTATCAGGGCATCAAAGGGGCTCGATAAGGACGAAACTACTCCAAAGGGCAAGCTGATAAGGCAGGAACGCTATGCAGGCGCTATGCAGAGAAGCTACTATGTAGGCAAGGATATCACCGAGGAGGATATCAAGGCGAAGTTCGATAACGGTGTATTGAGTCTGCAGATACCAAAGAAAGAGCCGCAGAAGGCTTTGCCCGAAACAAAGCGGATAGCCATTGAATAATATATCAGACACTTCTGCTGAAACGGCAGAAGTGTCTTTTTATTGTAAGGGAATATCTATATAAGGCTTCTGAGTTCTTCGGCTGTCAGACTTTTCTGGAAAGCGAGATTTATACCTTCGGATATATATGCGGCGGCAGAAGCCGCAAGTTTGTCGATGCTTCCCGGAGTGACGGTCATGCGGTCGCATCCCTCGGGTGCGGCGGCACCGAATATCATCTCGGCGGCTGATGTGAGGTCAACTACCATGGGTACGCCTATAGCAACGCAGGTGACGCCGAGGGTCGCACGGGAAAGCTCTTTTCGGGAGTTTTCAACACCGCTTCCCGGGGATATGCCTGTATCACATATCTGTATCGTCCGCCCGAGATGCTCCAGATCCCAGCAGGCAAGGGCATCAACAGCTATGACAAGGTCGGGCTGAACTGCTTCACACAGGGCTTTGATATGCTCGGTGGATTCTATGCCCGTTTGACCCAGCACACCTGTTTCGATAGCTGATACTTCCGTCAGCTCGTCTGTTTCTGTTTCGTGTGCCAGATGTTTGATGTGTCTTGTAGCGAATATCTTATCCACCGTCAGAGGACCAAGTGCATCGGCGGTAAGCTGTCGGTTGCCAAGCCCTGCCACAAGTATGCGCTCGCATCCGTCTGCAAGTCTTCGCAGAGTCTCGGCAATTGTTCGTATACGTGCATCGCGGCAGGTACAGAAGTCATCAAAGGTACCGTCAAGAGCTTTAAGGGTGATATACCGCCCCTTGGGACGGCACAGCTCAAGAGCTGCAGAGGAACTCTCAATGGTGATATCTGCGATCTCAAGCTGTGAGTCAGACAGTATATCTATCCTGCGGCTTACGCCTTCGAGGTCACGGCTGAGGGAGAGCTTCCTGGCGGCTTCCACAGCAAGATCGGTTCGCGGGTCTTTCATTTACATACCTTCTTTCCCGGAATTATATTGTATTTTAAACAATATGTACAAATAAAGTTCCGAAATTTTGCGGAATTTTTTTTGAAAACCCCTTGCAATTGGAGCAAAAATGTGTTACACTATTTTAGTAAGCTTGCCAAATCTGTTATCCGCATTTCCTCTCAGTCTGCGGATAGCTTATCCTGATAAGCGAGATTTTATTCATTGAGGGAGGTGTCCATAATGCCTAACATTAAGTCTGCAAAGAAGAGAGTTAAGGTCATCGAGAAGAAGACCCTGAGAAACAAGGCTATCAAGTCCGATCTTAAGACTGCTCTGAAGAAGGCTGATGCTGCTGTTGCTAACAATGCTGCTGATAAGGAGCAGGTAGTTAGAACCGCTATCAAGAAGGTCGATATGGCTTGCACAAAGGGTATTCTGCACAAGAATAACGCTGCAAGAAAGAAGTCTCAGCTTGCTAAGAAGCTCGGCTAAGATCGTTATTATAACGGATATGACCCGATACCTTAAAGGTGTCGGGTCTTTTTGTGCCATGCGCGTTTTTCTGAATATGGAAGGGACTATCGGTTTAGTTATGCGCGTTTTGCATGAAAATAGTTTGTTCATAAAATAGCTGTATAAATAATGATAAAAAAGCATTATAATTAAATAGCAGACTGATAGTTAGTAAGCTAATTATAAGGGGGCGAATAATTTGTGAGAAAAGAAATACAGAAAGAAGTTATCATAGCTTCCAAGTATGTTCATCAGAAGATAGGATGTATAATAAATTCTGAGCTTGCCCACAACGATATAACTGCGGCGCAGAGCCATGTGCTGATGTTTATAATGTGTCATGAGCCTCCTGTTTATCCGTCGGATATACAGCGGGAGATGCATATTTCAGGGGCAACGGTATCGGGACTTGTGAAAAAGCTCAGGGCAAAAGGATACCTGACGCTGGAGGGCTGCGACACCGATGAACGCAGGCGAGGTCTGATAGCCACCGAAAAGGCTGCTATGCACAAAGCCGAGATAGAAAACTGCATGAGCAGTATTGAAGACAAAGCTTTCAAGGGATTTGAGGAAGATGAACTTGAAACTCTGAATAAATTGCTGTCGCGGATGGCAGAAAATTTAAAAGACGCTGAAAAGGAGGGTCAGGATAAATGAAGAAGATCCTAGCTCAGATAAAGCAGTATAAAAAGGATACTATCCTCACGCCTATTTATGCGATGCTGGAAGTCGTTATGGAGGTACTGCTGCCATACATAATGGCGATGATAATCGACAAGGGAATTGAAAAAAACGATATGAAAGCAGTGTGGCTCTACGGCGGACTTATGGCGGGTGCGGCAATGGTCAGCCTGTTTTCGGGCATCATGTCGGGCGTACACGGTGCGAGGGCATCTACAGGTTTTGCCTGCAACCTGCGAGAGGAGATATACCGTAAGATACAGACATTCTCTTTTGGCAACATCGACAAGTTTTCAACTGCAGGTCTGGTAACGCGAATGACTACTGATGTCACCAATATACAGAACGCTTTCCAGATGTGCATACGCATAGCAGTTCGTGCACCTTTTATGCTGATAAGCAGTATGGTGATGAGTTTCGTGGTAAGCCCGCGAATGAGCGGTATGTTCCTTGTGGCACTGCTGATATTGGCTGTGGCGCTGGGTCTGGTGGTAAGGTTTGCTATGAAGACATTCAGCGCGGCTTTTCAGAAATACGATGAGCTCAATTCCAGCGTACAGGAAAATGTATCGGCTATAAGAGTTGTAAAGGCGTATGTGCGTGAGGACTACGAAAAGCGGAAGTTCCGCAAAGCATCGGGCAACCTTTACAATATGTTCGTCAAGGCAGAGAGCATTGTGGCACTGAACAACCCTGTAATGATGTTTGTCAGCTATACGGCTATCATCGCTATAAGCTGGCTGGGTGCACACATGATAGTGGGCGGCACACTCACCACAGGTGAACTGACCAGCCTGTTCTCCTACATTTTCAGCGCGTTCATCTCGCTGATGATGCTTTCGTTCATATTTGTTATGATATCAATGTCCACTGCCAGCATCAAGCGTATCAGCGAGGTGCTTGACGAAGAACCCGATCTCTCCGACAAGGCTGACACAATAAAGGAAATGAAGGACGGTTCCATCGACTTTGAGCACGTTGATTTTGCATACTTCAAGGGCGAGAACAAGGACGTGCTCCACGATATAGACCTGCATATTAAATCGGGTGAAACTATCGGTATAATAGGACCTACAGGTTCAGGCAAGACCTCTCTTGTCAACCTTATAAGCAGACTTTACGATGTTACATCGGGGTCAGTTAAGGTCGGCGGAGTAGATGTAAGAGATTACGATATGGAGTTCCTCAGAAACAATGTATCTGTGGTATTGCAGAAGAACGTGCTGTTCTCGGGTACTATCATCGATAACCTGCGCTGGGGCAACGAGAAAGCCACCGAAGAGGAATGTATAGAAGCCTGCAAGTCGGCTTGTGCAGATGAATTCATCGAGCGTATGCCTGATAAGTATAATTCACATATCGAGCGCGGCGGCGCTAACGTATCTGGCGGACAGAAGCAGAGACTCTGTATAGCAAGAGCGCTGATGAAGAGCCCCAAGGTGCTTATCCTTGATGATTCCACCAGTGCGGTGGATACCGCTACCGATGCGAAGATAAAGCAGGCATTTGCAGAGAGGATACCGGGCACTACAAAGATAATAATCGCACAGCGTATATCCAGTGTTGAAAAGGCTGACAGGATACTCGTTATAGAAGAAGGCAGGATAACAGGCATCGGTACTCACGAAGAACTGCTGAAAACCAGCGAGACCTACGCTGATATATATAACTCTCAGGCAGGCGGCGGAGGAGACTTTGACCGTCCCGAGAATGCCGACGGAAAAGCAGTAAGCGTAAGAAAGGAGGGAGTATAAATGCCAAGACCTGATAGAACAGCACCACGTCCGCAAATGAGCAAGGACACTTTCAAAGTGCTTGGGCGTGTGCTTAAATTTATGTTCAAGGACTATAAGATGCATTTCGGTATAGTGGTTGTCTGCATCATCATACAGGCTGTTACGACCCTTGTGGGCATGGTGTTCATACAATCCCTCGTTGATGACTATGTTGTGCCTATGCTCGAAGAAAAGAAGGAGCTCGGCGATGCGTTTGTCGCTGACTATAAGCCGCTGGCTATGGCGCTGGTAAGGCTTGCGGTGATATATGTACTGGGACTCACCTCGGCTTATGCCTATAACCGTATCATGGTAAACGTAGGTCAGGGTACTTTGCGCAATTTCAGGAATGCGCTGTTCGATAACATGGAAAGTCTGCCGATAAAGTATTTTGACACCCACGCACACGGTGATATAATGTCGGTATACACCAACGATGTTGATACCCTCAGACAGTTCATCGCACAGAGCATACCTCAGCTCATAAACTCCACCGTGACACTGGTGGTAACGCTTATATCCATGTTCACCAGAAACATACCCCTTTCACTGCTCTCGATATTCATGGCGGCTGTTATGATGTTCGTGACAGCGAAGATATCGGGTAATTCAGGTAAGTATTTTGCGGCACAGCAGAAGGATCTGGGTGAGGTAAACGGCTTCATCGAAGAGATGCTGGACGGTCAGAAGGTTGTCAAGGTGTTCTGCCATGAGGAAAATGCGCAGGCAGATTTCAGGGAGCTTAATGACAAACTGCGCGACAGTGCCAACAACGCAAACAAGTTTGCGAACATACTGATGCCAATAAACGGCAACATCGGAAATATCAGCTATGTGCTGTGTGCAGTCTTCGGTGCGATACTGCTGATAAATAATGTAGGCAGTATAACCCTTGGCAGACTTGTTGCTTTCCTTACGCTGAACCGTAACTTCACCATGCCTATCACCCAGATAAGCCAGCAGATGACCTTTGTTATAATGGCTTCCGCAGGTGCAGGCAGAGTTATGGATCTGCTGGATCAGACTCCCGAGACCGACGAGGGCTATGTTGAATTCGTAAATGCAAAATTCGATAATGATGGCGAACTGAAAGAATGTGCAGAACGTACAGGCACATGGGCTTGGAAACACCCCCACAAGGAGGACGGCACTGTTACCTACACCCAGATGAAGGGTGAGATAGTATTCGACGGAGTGGATTTCGGCTACAACGATGACAAGATAGTTCTTCACGATGTTCAGCTGTTCGCTAAACCCGGTCAGAAGATAGCCTTTGTAGGTTCAACAGGTGCAGGCAAGACCACTATCACCAATCTGATAAACCGTTTCTACGATATACAGGACGGCAAGATAAGGTATGACGGCATAAATATCACCAAGATCAAAAAGCCGGCACTGAGAAAGACTCTCGGCATAGTTTTGCAGGATACACACCTGTTCACGGGTACGGTAATGGATAATATCCGCTACGGAAACCTTGATGCTACCGATGAGGAATGTATCGCGGCGGCTAAGCTTGCGAATGCTTCGGGCTTTATTGAAAAGCTTGAACACGGCTATGATACTGTACTGAAAGGCGACGGCGGAAACCTCAGCCAGGGACAGAGACAGCTTCTTGCAATAGCGAGAGCGGCAGTCGGAGACCCGCCTGTGCTGATACTCGATGAAGCGACTTCCTCCATTGATACCCGCACAGAAAAGCTGGTTCAGGCAGGTATGGATGCTCTTATGAGCGGCAGAACGACTTTCGTTATAGCACACAGACTTTCAACAGTAAAGAATTCAGACTGCATAATGGTACTTGAACAGGGCAGGATAATCGAGCGCGGTACACATGATGAACTGCTTGAAAAGAAAGGCAAGTACTTCCAGCTATATACGGGCAGCTTTGCAGAAAACTGATAAAGGGTCATAAATAAGCTGAAAAACGGAGCGTATGCAAAAATGTGAATGCATACGCTCTTTGTTTGTATGTAGATCATTGTACACAGTACAGGCGGGTGCCGCAGAATACAAATGTTCCACGTGGAACATTTGTTCTATATTAAGCGCGGCTGTTATGGATTGAAAACTGTACCTTCGTTATCAATGGCAAGTTCCTTGACCTGCCAGCCGCCAAGCCCTGCGTTATCAAGTGAAAACCTCATTTTGCCTGCGAAGAACTTGTTATCAACATCGACTATTGACATGACAGTAGGACCTGCGCCGCTTATGTAGCTTGCATACGCGCCGTGGGTATAGGCTATATCGAAGACTTCTCTGCAGCCGGGGATAAGCTCCATACGGTATGGCTGATGAAGTTTATCGTGTACCGCAGTACGCAGGTTTTCAAACTTGCCTGTCAGGAGAGATGCTGAAAACAGAGCCGCTCTTGACAGATTGTATACTGCATCCTTGTGGGATACCTGCTTGGGCAGGCAGGCGCGTGCTTCTTCCGTCTTTAACTCAAAATCAGGTATCATCGCCACGAATTTCAGTTTGGTGTATACTTCCTGCTTGACCCAGTGCACCTTTCTGCCATCGAATACAGCCGTAACTATACCGCCTAAAAGTGCAGGTGCAGTGTTATCGGGGTGACCCTCTATCTGTGCGGCAAGATCAACAAGATCGTCCTTTGTCAGGGGATCACCGAGCATCCTGTTTGCGCCTACAAGTCCTGCGATTATGCAGGCTGAGGATGAACCCAGACCCCTTGCCATGGGTATATTGTTGGTCTGACGCAGCTTCAGACCTGTCAGCTTTTTGCCGCATACTGCATACAGATCCTTTGCGGAAACGTATATCAGATTTTTTTCATCACAGGGAACGTCAATACCGTCTGATGATGCTATGTCGATAATGTCGCTTTCTTCCATTTCGACATAGTTGTAGTAGTTGAGCGCAAGTCCCAGCGCATCGAAGCCCGCGCCGAGATTTGCCGAGGTGGCAGGTATTTTAATATTTATCATTTTACTTCCTCATTTCCAAAGGGTCATTGATCAGGATTCAAGCGGACGGACTCTCAGCTTGACTCCGATACTGTCAGCCACTGCCTGTGACTTTGCTATTTCCTCTTCACCTATAACATCAACTACGGTGAGTATTACATTCGGGACATACTGCTTTACATTTTCTGCAAATGAAAGCAGAGCGGCAAAGCAATCCTTATCTTTCCACTTAGGACGGGTGATCGCCATATAAGCTTCGCTGTCGGATGCGTTAAGGCTGATAGAAACGGTATCTATAAGACCTTTGAGATCCTGCTCGATGTTCCTTTCGTGTATAAGGTCAGCAAGACCGTTAGTGTTAAGGCGTATGGGGGTATCACAGACAGAACGTATATACTTTGCGGTGCCGAGAAGTATATCAAGTTCGCTTGTGGGCTCGCCGTAACCGCAGAATATTATTTCCTTGTAGGATGAGAGATCGCGGGTCTTGAGATTTTCGATGACCTCATCAAGGCTCGGCTGATGTTCAAGCCACAGTGGGTCTGAGCCGTATGCGCCGTCATCGTTCTGCCTGAGGCAGAATGTACAGGCGCAGGGGCATTTGTTTGTGATATTCAGATAAAGCTTTTCCCAAAGTTCATAAGATATGGTCATAGCTGTTTTTTTCATATTTATCCCTCCGAAAGATCATTTGATAATATTATAACATACTGCTTGCAAAAATAAAAGAATAATTTTATACAAATGCTTTAATAAACGTAATACAATTTTTCACTTAGGAGATCTTTTGACATGGAACAGAGTGAAGAAGTGATGTAATGATAAAACAGCGGATAGCACGATACTATCCGCTGTTGAATATTCAGATATCTTCGTAAAGGCGAATATATTCCTTTGCGGAGCGTTCCCAGCTGAAATCCTGCTTGAATGCGGTGGATACCAGTCGTCCCCATCGCATCTTGTCGTCATAGTACGCTCTTGCACGTACAGTTGCGTTCAGCATATCCTGGGCGTTGTAACTCTTGAAAGTGAAGCCGTTGCCGTTTTCTCCGCCTGCATCGCGTATGGTATCACGCAGACCGCCTGTTTCGCGGACTATGGGGATAGTGCCGTATCTCAGTGCTATCATCTGGGCAAGACCGCAGGGCTCGCTCTGGGACGGCATGAGGAACATATCTGCACCTGCATAGATGCGTCTTGAAAGTTCGGGTACAAAGCCTAAACGCAGACCTACTCTGTCGGGATAACGGTAATGCATCTCGGTGAAGAAGTCCTCGTATATCTTTTCGCCTGAACCCAGTATTGCAAATTTATAGCCCAGGCGTATCATATCTTCAAAAACATACTTTATAAGGTCAAGACCCTTGTGTGAAACGAATCTTGTAACTATGCCGATGATGGGTTCCTTGCCCGTAGCTATGCCGAGTTCGTCGCACAGTGCTTTTTTACAGACAAGTTTGCCGAGCCTGTCGTTAAGACTGTAATTTTTTGCCAGATTCTTGTCGGTGGCGGGGTCGTATATCGTCTGGGATATGCCGTTTAAAATACCGCTGAGTTTATACTGGTGGTGGACAAGTTCTCTGTCGAGAGAGTGGGAATACCAGGGGTCGAGTATCTCCCATGCATAGCTTGGTGATACTGTGGTGACCCTGTCACTGACCTCTATTGCGGCTTTCATGAAATTCACGTCGCCGTCATAGCTCAGCATATCTGTATGATAGAGGGGTATGCCCATGAGGTCGTTTATAAGTTCAAGACCGTACTGACCCTGATACTGGATATTGTGTATGGTAAATACTGTCTTGATATCCTCATATCCCGGCTGATAGCGGTAGAAGATATCATAGTAAACGGGCACGAGTGCGGTCTGCCAGTCATTGGCATTTATCACATCGGGTTTGAAGTCGATGAATTTAATCAGCTCAAGAACTGCGCGGGAGAAGAATATATATCTTTCTGCATCATCGTAGAAGCCGTACATACCGTTTCTGGCGAAGTAGTATTCGTTATCGAGCAGATAGTAGGTAACGCCGTTTTCAACACCTGTGAAAACTCCGCAGTACTGGTTGCGCCATGCTACGGGCACGGTGAAGTTTGTAACGTAATTCAGTCTGTCTCTGAGTTCCTGACGGATACTGCCGTAAAGGGGCAGTACAACGCGGCAGTCCTGTCCGAGTGCGTTGAGTGCGGCGGGCAGGGAGCCTGCAACATCTGCGAGTCCTCCCGATGCGGAATAGGGAAGTCCCTCGCTGGCTGTATAGAGTATATTCATAGTATCACCCTCCTTTTGCGTAAGTGATAGGTCGGTCATAGTTGGTGGGGTCTGCCTGGGCAGCCGTTACAATTGATATTTCTTTGAAAAATCATCAAACATATCTGAAAATTCAGCTTTCTTTTCTTCGGGCATATTATTATATGAATCAACGATAAGCTTTTGGAAAGCAGTGGGAAAGGAATTTGTCTGATAGTTATACATACTTAAAAGTATGGTTTCTATCAGGCTGTATTCCATTGTTGTTTTCCTTTGGTTCATCAGCGTGACCGTTTTGTTATCATCAAAGTCATAGCAAGTGTTCCATACACAAGCCTGAAGAAAATGGTCACCTTTATCATTTATAAGGATATCCATGCCTGTATCAAAAGCTTTTGAAGATGACCGCTTCATGAGTTCATTTAATGCATAAGGAACTTCATCGATATATACCATATCATCTATGATCTCAACAAGCTCATCATCAGATGATCGTTTAATAAGTTCTTTGAATGCTTCGCCCATTTTTACGTGATCTTCAGTTCTTTCAATAATATCATATAGCTGATCGTTTGAATAATTCTTCAGTTCCGTATTTTCGCTCATTTGTAAAAGTTAGTATTTATGCCGTGAAACAGGTGCGGTTTCTCCCACAGACCATGTTTTATTATCGAAAACGCACGGCACCGACCGACGGCGCCGTGCGGCGAGTTTTTATTATACGGTAGCGCCCTTGGATACGTACATCTGGTAATCCGCGGTGCTTGTCAGAACGTGCTTGGGAGCAACGGTAACGTCCTTATCGGTAATGACGTAGTTCATCTGTGCGCCGTCGCCTACAACAGTACCCTGTCCGAGGATGCAGTTCTTGACCTTTGTGCCCTTTCCGATCTTTACACCCCTGAACAGCACGCAGTTCTCAACTTCGCCCTCGATTATGCAGCCGTCTGCTACAAGAGAGTTCTTTACGATGCTGTCAAGATCGTACTTAGCAGGTGCGTTGTCGCTGACCTTTGTATATATGGATCTCTTGGGAACGAAGAGCTTTCTTGCGTTCTCGGGATCGAGGATATCCATATTAGCCTTGAAGTATGTATCGGTGGAATTGAGCTTGCTGAAATAGTACTTGTATTCATAAGCCATTATTTTCAGCTCATTGCATCTTTCCTGAAGGATATCTTTCTCGAACGAAACTTTGCCCCTTGCTATGGAGTCCCTTATCATATCAACTATGAATTCCATGCTCATTACGAACATATTCAGGCTGCAGGTGCAGGTGCCGCTGAGTTCGGGCTGAATAAGCACGCTGGTGACCTGACCTTCGTCATTTGTGTTCAGGACGGTGGCGGTCTTCAGGTCTTCTGAGGTATAGGGGCCGGTGTGTGACACTACGGTTATATCGGCACCTGTCTCGATATGCTTTGCAACTATCGGTTTGTAGTCGATATTGGTTATAACATCGCAGTCGGTCAGTACAACATACTTTGCGGAGGAATGAGTGATAAAGTTCATAGCGCCGTATATAGCCTCTATCCTGCCTCTGTAAAGAGTACTTTCAACGTTTCCGAAAGGAGGCAGGATATAAAGTCCGCCTTTCTTTCTTGCAAGATCCCATTCTCTTGCACTTCCCAGGTGATCCATCAGCGACTGATAGTTGCTCTTTGTAATAACACCTACCTCAGAGATGCCGCTGTTTACCATGTTTGAGAGAGGGAAATCTATCAGGCGGTATCTTCCGCCGAACATTACAGAACCCATAGTCCTGTTCTTTGTCATGTCGCCAAGAGTCGTGTCGTGCATATTTGCGAAAACAAGACCCAGTACATTACCCATATTTATTTCCATTTTACCCGGTCTCCTTCCTTACATATTTTCGTAGATTATTGCCTTTGGCACAACATTGGCTCCGTCGGAGATAGTCAGGTTATGACCTACTACCGCAACGCCCCAGCTGTCTTTGTCCTCGATAGTTTCGGGTCTTGCGCCTATCTGACAGTTCTCGCCGATGACTGAGTTTTCACCTACGATGGCATACTCTACCTTAGCGCCCTTCTTGACTACTGCGCCGGGCATGAGGATAGAGTCGTATATAACAGCGCCCTCTTCAACGATAACGCCGTCGGATATCATGGAAAATTCAACGCTGCCGTCTATGACACAGCCCTCTGTAACCATACAGTTCTGTATCTGCGCATTCTTGCCGATACTCTGGGGGGGATATACGGGGTTTCTGGAATATATCTTCCAGTTGGGGTCATAGAGGTCGATGGGGATGTTGGGATTGATAAGATCCATATTTGCTTCCCAGAGGGATTCAATTGTTCCAACGTCCTTCCAGTAGCCGTCAAAGCGGTAAGCTACCAGCTTTTCGCCTGCTTCTCTCATATCGGGTATGATATTTTTTCCGAAGTCCTTGGAAGCAGTTTCGTCTTTTTCATTGGCGATGAGGTAAGCCCTCAGCTTCTCCCATGTGAATATGTAGATACCCATTGAAGCCAGTGTGGATCTTGGGTTCTTGGGCTTTTCTTCAAAGTCGATGATATTGTCATCCTCGTCGGTTATCATTATTCCGAATCTGCTTGCTTCGTGCTTGGGAACATCGAGTACTGCGATGGTAGCAGCTGCTTCTTTCTTCTTGTGGAACTGCAGCATTTTGTTATAGTCCATCTTATAGATGTGGTCACCTGAGAGGACAACAACGTACTCGGGGTCATATCTGTCGATAAATCCGATGTTCTGGTAGATAGCGTTAGCTGTACCGGAATACCAGTCGGCACCTGTTGCCTTCTGGTAAGGCGGCAGTACATGGACACCGCCGTGGATACGGTCAAGGTCCCAGGGCTGACCGTTGCCTATGTACTCGTTGAGTACGAGAGGCTGATACTGTGTAAGTACGCCCACTGTGTCTATACCCGAATTTATGCAGTTAGACAAAGGGAAGTCAATGATACGATATTTTGCGCCGAATGGCACTGCGGGCTTTGCAACGTCCTGAGTCAGGGCATAAAGTCTGCTGCCCTGTCCGCCTGCGAGAAGCATAGCCACACATTCTTTTTTGTTGAACATAAATTTCACCCACCATATATTTTATACTATTGACAACGCTGTAAGCTGAAAAGTCAAGCAACTTATTCTGCTTCTTTTGCGGTCTTTTTCTTGTCGGAATTCTTTTTGTGCTCTGCCTTTTTGATAGTAGCTTTTTTCTTTTCGCTGTCCTTTTTCACTTCAAAGTACATACAGGAGAAAGGCGGTATATCTATACATACCGACTGTTCAAAGCCGTGCATGGGCACATCCTGTGACTTTACAGTGCCGTTGGTCATAGGTGCGCCGTCAGGAGAAGCGGAGTTGAATACTTCGGTATACTTGCCTTTGTAAGGCACTCCGAAGCAGTAGCTCTTTCTCTCAACGGGGACAAAGTTGCAAAGCACTATGACCTCGTTCGCCTCCGCATCAAATCTGCGGAATATGATTATACTCTGTCTGAAATCGTCATTTGCTATCCAGCTGAATCCCGACCAGTCGAAGTCTTTCTGCCAGAACTGAGGATGGTCGAGATAGAAGCGGTTCAGCCGTTTTGAGAACGCGTGGTAGTTGCGGTGGTTCTCGTATTCTTCTACAAGGAACCATTCAAGACCGTTCTCGTAGTCCCACTCCCTGAACTGGGCGAACTCTGTGCCCATGAACATAAGCTTCTTGCCGGGGTGAGCCATCATATATGCATTGAACAGCTTGCACTGCTCAAACTTTTTATCAACATCTCCGCCGTACATCTTGTTTACCAGCGAAGCTTTTCCGTGTACTACTTCATCATGGGATATAGGCAGTACGAAATTCTCCGAAAATGCGTAGAAGAACGAGAAGGTCAGCATATCGTGATGGAATGCTCTGTCTATGGGGTCATAGCTCATATATTTGAGCATATCGTTCATCCAGCCCATGTTCCACTTGAAGTTGAAGCCAAGACCGCCATCGCTGACCGGCTTTGTTACCATTGGCCATGCGGTGGATTCTTCGGCTATCATAAGCACTGTGGGGCATCTGGAGAATACGGCTGTATTCAGGTCACGAAGGAACTGTACAGCTTCGAGGTTCTCGTGACCGCCGTAGATATTTGGTGTCCATTCGCCGTCGCGTCTGTCATAATCGAGGTACAGCATGGAGGCTACTGCATCAACACGCAGACCGTCGATATGGTACTGTTCTATCCAGTACAGCGCGTTGGAGATAAGGAAGCTTTTTACTTCTCCTCTTCCATAGTCGAAAACTCTTGTGCCCCATGCGAGATGGTCACGCTTTTTAGGGTCGGCATACTCATAGCTTGCGCCGCCGTCAAATTCAAACAGACCTGCCTCGTCCCTTGGAAAATGTGCGGGTACCCAGTCGAGGATAACGGATATCCCTGCCTGATGGAACAGGTCTATCATCGCCATGAACTCGTGGGGAGTACCAAAACGTGAGGTCGGTGCATAGTAGCCTATGCCCTGATAACCCCAGGAACCGTCAAAGGGGAATTCTGCCAGGGGCATGAATTCGATGTGGGTATAGCCCATATCCTTGAGGTAAGGTATTATCGTATTTGCAAATTTGGTATACGAATAGTACACACCGTCATCGCAGGACTTCCACGAATTCAGGTGAACTTCGTATATATTCATTGGGCAGTTGTAAACGTCCTTGGTCTTGCGTTCCTTCTGCCACTTATCGTCTTTCCATTTATAGCCTTCGATATCGAATATCTTTGAGCCGGTCTGGGGCTTCAGCTCCATATGTGTACCATAGGGGTCAGCCTTGCAGCGGCGTTTGCCGTCGCAGCCGACTATGGAGAATTTATATGTATCAAATGTCTTCATGCCCGGGACGAATACTTCCCAGACTTCCGACTTTTCAAGCTGCTGCATAGGTGTGGCGTTATCATCCCAGTTGTTGAAATCGCCTACCAGTGATACTGCGCGTGCCTTGGCAGCCCATACTCTGAAATAATAACCGTCATTTCCGTCTTTTACGCCTTTATGGCAGCCGAGAAAACGGTATGTTTCATAATTTGTTCCGTTGTGGAAAAGGTATAGAGGTATCTCATATTCCTGAGGCATCTTATCCATGAAAACTCTTTCCTCCTTTGTTTGCAAGGCATAGCAATACCTTTTTATACATCTATTTTAACTCTTATTTCATATTTTTTCAAGGGGTTTTGTGATTTTTTTCAAGTTCTTACATATTTTAATCAGTTGTTTTGTGTAATTGGTATATCGCATTAATAAAAAATACACGCCAATATAGTAATATATTTACATTTATGAATTTTTATACATAATTCATTCTTTTTGTGTGCCGATGCGCACTGCCATGATAGTAATATCATCGCCTCTCATGCCTTTGCGGCGGTCGTTAACGAACTCTCCGAGCTGCTGTACGAGCTCATTGATATCGCATCCGTCAGATGCTGCGGCAGTGTCTGCGATGAGCTGTGAGGATACATCATCGGCACCATCGGAAGTCATTATTATAAGATCGCCGTCAAACAGTTTTATCTCACACTTGTCTGGCGGACAATCTGACAGTATCCCTGCGGGGAACGAGATCTCTCCCAGCGGCATAGCCGAACCGTCACGGCACAGCCAGCTGCTGACAGCGCCGGCTTTCAGTAAAGAAGCCCGTCCGCCGCACAGATCCAGTCTGAGGATATCCATTGTGGCAAAGCTTTCTTCCCAGCCTTTTACCCTCAGCATGGAGGATACCAGCCTGTGTACGGTGGTAAGCGAAAGCCCTGAGGTGATAAGCTTGCGGCTAAGGCTGACGGTGAATGATGAATCGAGCCTTGCACGCTTGCCTGTGCCCATACCGTCGGAAAGCACGAGATATTTCTCGCAGCCGTCCACATCGAAGATATCATAACTGTCACCTGAATATTCACCGCTTGCAGATGCAGAAAATACTGCGGTCTCTGCGGTAAATGCAGGGAGTTCGGCAAAGGATATCCTTGTAATGCCGTTGTCGCCTGTTATATCAGGCAGCCCCATATCACAATCCAGTATAGATGATACCGAGGCTGTAAGCATAGCGATATCTCCTGAAAAGCTGCCTTTTATAAAGGCATCGGCTCTGCAGCAGAGGTCATTGTCCACATAAACGCAGACTCTGGCTCCGCGGTATCCCATTACAGCCAGCTGTTCGCGGACGCTCTCTGATAGTCCCGTATCAATGGAATGCACCTGTGATGAACGGTACGAGAGGTCGGAAAGGATATCCTCCATGGAGAGGAGCTGGTCTGTCAGCATGGTGCGAAGCTCCTTCATTCGGATATTTTCAGCCTTATCCTCAAGGATGTGCTTTTCAAGGTCATTGAAGGCTTCGCAAACCAGTGCGGGTCTGTCGCAGCAGCCAACGTTACTGCGAACCTGCTCGTCGGTTATGCTGCCGCCACAGTCGAGGATCATCTGCAGTTTATCAAAAGCACCTGCTGTACTATCGTTTTTCTCGAAGCATAGTCTGTATGAAGGGCAGTCGGTACAAACACAGCGCCTTACCTCCGATGAAGCAGTTCGTGAAGCGGTATTTCTGTCCATAGTAACAGTTACCATATCGAGCTGCCTGCGTATTTCGCCAAGGGTCTGACCTGCCAGCATCAGCCGTGCGGCAGTAGTCTGCCCTATGAGTTCGGGAGTACTGCGGAAGCCTGATATACGCTTGCCCATGCGTTTTATCTTGTCCGAAGGTATCATCAGGAACATGAGAGAACCTGCAACGATATCCGCGAACATATGATATGTATCACCGTTGATGCCGACAGCTACAAGGCTTATGAGGGCAGTTACAAGAAAGCTCATGACCTCTGCCAGCCTGCCGAATTGTACGAATACTCCGCATATCAGCCCGGCTGTTGCGAGAAGAAGTGTGTTCCTTGCAAGACTCGGATCACATATCAGTACTCCGCAGGCTGTCAGTGCACCTGCCACTGCACCGCCGAAACTTCTGTATCTTCGTGCGGCTTGCAGAAGAATGAACGCACCGATGGTCCTTCCGAGGTTCACGACGAATAAATTCACCGAGGCGGTAATACTCACGGCAATTATGCACAGCATACCTGCGAATACTCCGTTGATACCGGTAAGATCGTATATACCGCTGCGCTTTGATGCGGTGCGGATCGTCATGGTGATGAATACCGTACAGCCTGCAAGAAGTGAATTTATCATCCTCATTGAAGCATGGTAGAAATCGCCGGGGATAGCTGCTGTTATAACGCATGAGAACAGCATAAGT
The DNA here is from genome assembly GCF_000179635.2 of Ruminococcus albus 7 = DSM 20455. Taxonomy (NCBI): domain Bacteria; kingdom Bacillati; phylum Bacillota; class Clostridia; order Eubacteriales; family Oscillospiraceae; genus Hominimerdicola; species Hominimerdicola alba. The sequence goes on from NC_014833.1 coordinate 267,252, forward strand.
ACACCTGATACTACCAGTGAGCGGTAAACAGGCTCATCGCGTTTGTCACCGAGGGGGTCGATGAAGTGGATGGCTGTTATTACCAGCACAGAGCATATCTGCACTATCCCTGCCTCGATACCGCGGTTCAGGATGAACGCAAGCAGCGTCCCGAGAAATACGGCGGGTGAATTATCACCTGCCAGAGATGCTGCCGCTGCGCACATGAAAGACGGAAATCCGAGTGTGACGGAAAGTCCTGTCAGGAGCCCGCATATGAATGCGCCTATACGATACTGCCATTTTTTTACTGCCGCCCTTTTGGAAGACCTCTGTTTTGCACCGGCTGATCCGGAGGGAGCTGTTTTTACATTTTGAAACATATTTCTCACGTCCTACGAATAGAATAGTAAGTATATTCTATCATCAGGTATACGTGAAAAATGTCACAATCACATGAGTTTTTTCAGTTCTTCCCCGAACCTCACGAACTCCTTCATAAGAAGCTGTTCGGGACGGACGTTTGCCTGAAGACCGCTGTTTTCCACTGCTGCGGCGACCGTCTGCTTATCTGCGCCGAGTCCTGCGGACACGGAGTTCACCAGAGTTTTTCTGCGCTGAGAGAAAGCGGCTCTTACCATCTTGAAGAAGAATGCTTCGTCAGTTACGCCTTCCGGGGTGTTCTCCTTGATATCGAACCGTACGACACAGCTGTCAACATTCGGGGCAGGCATGAAACTGCCGCGTGAAACATTGAAAAGTATCTTAGGCTCTGAAAAGTAGTTCACTGCCACCGTGACAGCGCCCATATCCCTTGTGCCGAGGGGAGCGCATAGCCTTGTACCTGCTTCTTTCTGCACCATGACGGTCACGGAGCGTATCCTCAGACGCTGTTCAAGCAGCATCATGAGTATTGGTGAGGTTATATAGTAGGGGAGGTTCGCACATACGGCTACCTCCATTCCGCTGAATTCATCTTCGATGAGTTTATGCAGATCGACTTTCATTACATCTGCATTTATTACTTTGACATTATCATGCTCTGCAAGCGTTTCCTCAAGCACGGGGATGAGGCGGTCATCTATCTCGATGGCTACGACCTTATCGGCACGCTTTGCAAGTTCATTGGTCAGCACGCCTACGCCTGTGCCTATCTCTATCACACCGTAGCCTGCCTTTGCGTTGCCCATTTCGGCTATGCGGGGGCATACCGATGGGTTTACAAGGAAATTCTGCCCCAGTGCTTTTGAGAATGTAAAACCGTGGCGCTGCATAACATCTTTAATAACGCCTATATTTGATAGATTGTCCATTATCTTCTCCCCGTTTATCTCTTATTTGTCTGATGCATCGGACTTACAGATCTGTGTACATCTGATGAAGTTTTCTGACGTTTTATTTTGTATTACGACAGTAAACAAAGTATTTTGTTATTTATGTTAATTTTCAGATATAAAACGATAATATAATTTTAACATATAACCGCCTGTAAGTCAATAGGCAAGAGCATTATTTCACATATATTGGATATACTGATAAGGAAATATGTCAGCAGGCATCTGCTGATGAAAATGGAGGAACAAGTTGTGAATAATACAGGATATTATGCGGATATCGAGATGACCGCAAGGACATCCAGGATCACGGGACACAGAGGTTTTTCGGGGATAAATGCTGAGAACTATGGGGCGGTAAAACGGCTTTGCAAAGGTCGCAGCAGTGTGGAAACTGCATTGGGAATGTCTGCGGAGGCAGCCGCATACGGTGCTGACTGCAGGCATTGATCCTATATAAAATAAGGTATGATTTGTTATTTTACACAAGAAATCTTTTTATTACCTTAACAAATTCTATATGGAAAACTGTTGAAATTATCCCGAGAATATTGTACAATATGTATGTGATATCGGGAGGGCTGACCCTTCCGGAGCCGCATGGTCGGGATGGGAGTAGGTATGATGTATTCGGGGATATCTAAAAGTTCAGAAACTTTATATTCCATGGGCGGAGCAACAGACGGCTGCCGTTCTGTATCATCACACTCTTATTACACCCTCATGTGTGCTGAATGTAACAATTATGACCTAATTTGAACTGCAACGCAATAGTTGCAGTTTTTTTGGTTTGATGAAGGAGTTAGATGCTGATATGAAGAAAGTAGCAGTTATCATGGGTTCAGACAGCGATTTCCCTGTAGTATCCAAGGCTTGTGCTGAGCTGAAGGCTTATGGTGTTCCTTATGAATGTCATGTTATGAGCGCTCACAGAACACCTGCCCTTGCTGCTGATTTTGCAGACAAGGCTAAGGCTGAGGGCTTTGGTGTTATAATTTGCGCTGCGGGAATGGCTGCACATCTTGCAGGTGTTATCGCAGGACACACTACACTGCCTGTTATAGGCATCCCCTGCAAGTCGAGCAATCTTGACGGCCTTGATGCGCTGCTCGCTACAGTACAGATGCCCAGCGGCATACCTGTTGCGACTGTTGCGATAGACGGTGCTAAGAATGCTGCTTTGCTGGCAATACAGATGCTGGCACTGTCGGACGAAGGTCTGGCTGAGAAGCTTGAAAAGGCAAAGGCAGATATGATAGACGGCGTCAAGGCTAAGGACGCTGCTCTTCAGGAAAAGCTGGCTGCGCTGTGAGCAGATACAAGGTATTGCTGTTCGATCTGGACGGCACACTGCTGGATACTGCCCCGGGCATAATTCGCATAGTAAGATATACTATGGAGAAAATGGGACTGGAGGAGCCTGCTGAGATAAGGCGGTTCCTGGGTCCTCCGTTATTCAGGTCGATGAAGGATTTCTGCGGTCTGGATGATGAACGTGCATGGGAAGCGGTGAGGATATACCGTGAGAAATATCCTGTGGACGGACTGCTTGAATCGGAAAGATTCGACGGAGTTGAAGATCTGCTTGGAACACTGAAGGACATCGGATATGTTCTCGGAGTGGCTACAAGCAAACCTGAGCCGTTTGCAAGAAATCTGCTGGAACACTTTGATATGGCAAAGTATTTCACGTTTATCGGAGGCTCCGGTGTGGATGGCGCAAGGGACACCAAGCGTGAGGTGATAGAGTATGTGCTGGAAGCACTGAATGTCACTGACAGGAGCAGGGTGCTGATGATAGGCGACAGACAGCATGATATCATAGGAGCGAATGAATGCGGACTTGAAAGCCTGTACGTGCTCTGGGGATACGGCAGCAGAGAAGAAGCGAAGGAATGCGGTGCGCCCGCGATAGCGGAAACACCTGCGGACTGCCGCAAATATATAATGTCACAAATTTAAGTTAAGATAAACATTTCAGGAGGTAATCGTTATGGCAAATGTAGTAAAGGGAGAGCAGCTCTACGAGGGTAAGGCAAAGAAGGTATACGCTACCAATGATCCCGACCTGGTGATCGTTGATTACAAGGACGATGCTACCGCTTTCAATGGTGAGAAGAAGGGTACTATCGTAGGTAAGGGCGTTATCAACAACAGAATGACCAACTTCATGTTCAAGAAGCTTGAAGCAGCAGGCGTTCCCACCCACCTTGTAGAAGAGCTGAGCGACAGAGAGACTCTGGTAAAGAAGGTTTCTATCGTTCCTCTGGAGGTAATAATCAGAAACGTTGCAGCAGGCAGCTTCTCCAAGAGAATGGGCGTTCCCGAGGGCAAGGAGCTCCTGACACCAATACTGGAATTCAGCTACAAGAACGATGATCTGGGCGATCCTTTCATAAATGATTACTATGCACTGGCACTGGGTCTGGCTACAAAGGAAGAACTGGATACCATCGCTAAGTATGCGTTTGCTGTTAACAGCTTCATGGTAGATTTCTTCAAGGGCGTAGGCGTTGATCTTATAGACTTCAAGATCGAGTTCGGTAAGACTTCTGACGGTACTATAATCCTCGCTGACGAGATCTCTCCCGATACCTGCCGTTTCTGGGACAGCAAGACCCACGAGAAGCTTGACAAGGATCGTTTCCGCAGAGATATGGGCGGCGTTGAGGACGCATATCAGGAAATGATGAAGAGAGTCCTGGGAGAATAATATATGGGCGGATTTTTCGGCGCAGTGTCGGCAAACGACTGTATACAGGACGTTTTCTTCGGCACAGACTATCATTCTCATCTCGGCACCAGAAGAGGCGGTATGACCGCTTATGCACCCGAGATAGGATTTCAGAGAAATATTCACAGCATAGAAAACTCACCTTTCAGAACAAAGTTCGAGAAGGATGTTGAAGCTATGCGCGGCAAGGTCTGTATCGGCTGCATAAGCGATACTGATCCTCAGCCTATAATGGTACGTTCCAAGATGGGACTCTATGCTGTCTGTTCCATAGGCGTTATACATAACGCCAAGGAGCTGACTCAGGAGCTTTTACAGAACGGCTGTGCGAATTTTGAAACCATGAGCAGCGGCGCTATCAACTCTGCGGGGCTGATAGGTGCACTGATAGCTCAGAAAGACAATTTCGTTGACGGTATACGCTATGCTCAGGAGAAGATACAGGGTACCATGTCACTGGTGCTTATGACAGAGGATTCTATCATATGCGCAAGGGACAAGGCAGGCAAGCTGCCTATAATCATAGGACAGAGGTCTGACGGCTACTGCTTCTCATTTGAGGATTTTGCTTATCAGAAACTTGGCTACAAGACTTGCCATGAGCTGAAGGCAGGCGAGATACTGAAGCTTACCAAGGACGGCTTTGAGGTTCTGTCCGAGGGTACAGACGATATGAGTATATGTACGTTCCTGTGGACTTACTACGGTTATCCCAACGCTAATTACGAGGGTGTGAACGTAGAGGGCATGAGGATACGCAACGGCATGATAATGGCTGAAAATGACATCAAGAACGGCAAGCTGCCTGATGTTGATTACGTTTGCGGAGTTCCCGATTCAGGCACTCCTCACGCTATCGGTTATGCCAACAGGAGCGGTATCCCCTTTGCAAGACCATTCATAAAGTATACTCCCACATGGCCCAGAAGCTTTATGCCTACCAATCAGTCTATGAGGAACAGGGTAGCAAAGATGAAGCTGATACCTGTGCATGAATTCATTGAGGGTAAAAAACTGCTGTTCGTTGATGACAGTATAGTAAGAGGTACCCAGATGAGGGAAACTGTAGAGTTTCTTTATGAGAACGGCGCTAAGGAAGTACACATGAGGTCGGCTTGTCCTCCTATAATGTACGGCTGCAAGTACCTGAACTTCTCCAGAAGCTCATCTGAACTGGAACTAATTGCCAGACAGATCATCGACGAGAACGAAGGCGCTGAGGGTGTAAAGTATATAAGAGAGTACAGCGACACCAATACCGAGAGGGGCAAACTTCTGAGAGATGAGATCTGCCGCAGGCTGAAGCTCACCTCACTGGAATTCCAGTCCATCGAGGGTACAGTTAAGGCTGTTGGCAAGCCTGAATGCGGTCTTTGCACATATTGCTGGGACGGCAAGGAATGACATACATACCATTAGATCATACAAGACCGAAAGGAAGCATTTATGAATAATAACAGCTATTCAAACAGCTACAAGGAAGCAGGCGTGGACGTTACAGCCGGCTACAAGGCAGTAGAGCTTATGAAGCAGTACGTAGGCAGAACGGTCACAAAAGGCGTAATCGACGGCATAGGCGGCTTCGGCGGACTTTTTGAGCTGGACATGACAGGCATAAACAAGCCTGTACTGGTGTCGGGCACTGACGGCGTAGGCACTAAGATCAAGATCGCTTTCCTGCTGGACAAGCATGACACTGTGGGCATAGATTGTGTTGCCATGTGTGTCAATGATATAATCTGCTGCGGTGCAAAGCCTCAGTTCTTCCTGGACTATATTGCCTGCGGAAGAAATATCCCCGAGAAGATCGCAAGCATAGTTTCGGGCGTGGCCGAGGGCTGCGTTCAGGCAGGATGCGCTCTGGTAGGCGGTGAGACTGCAGAACATCCGGGTCTTATGCCGGAGGAAGAGTACGATCTTGCAGGTTTCTCCGTGGGTGTTGTTGACAAGGACAAGATACTTGATCCCACCACACAGAAGGCAGGAGATGTGATGATCGCTATAAAGTCAAGCGGTGTACACTCCAATGGTTTCTCACTGGTTAGAAAGGTATTCGATGTAAACGAGGAGAACCTTGCAAAGCACTATGACGAGCTGGGCACCACACTGGGTGAGGCACTGCTGACACCTACACGCATCTACGTAAAGGCTATAATGAGCCTGCTTGATGCTGTAAAGGTAAAGAGCATATCCCACATAACAGGCGGCGGATTCTACGAGAATATCCCGAGATCACTGCCCAAGGGCATATCAGCTCAGATCAAGAGAAGCGATGTTCAGGTACTGCCTATATTCGACCTTATCGCAAAGACAGGCAATATCCCCGAGAGAGATATGTTCAACACCTTCAACATGGGCGTTGGTATGACTGTTGTTGTTGACAAGGCTGATGCTGATGCAGCTATCGCGGCTATAAAGGCTGCAGGCGAGGACGCTTATGTTCTCGGTGAGCTGGTAGACAGCGATATGGGCGTTATCATCTGCTGATAAAAAGTATTTTTCAGCCACTCGGCGCGGCTCGTGTCGGGTGGCTTTTTTGAACGGTTCGGGTACGGCATCAGAGGATAAATAAGTATATGAAGTACAGGATATTCGGGAACGGAGATAAAGATACTATACTTCTGCTCCACGGCGGCGGGCTATCTCTTGGGGGACAGGTCGCTCTGGAAATGCTGGCACAGCGCGGAGATATCTGCGAAAATGCAGTGATAGAGAGCGCGCTTGTTATACCCTCAAAGGTGACAGCGGCGCTTCTGCCGTCGTCACTGAAAATGAGTTACGGTCTGATACAAAAAGAGTGGTTCGCAAGAAAGCAGTTTGCGGCACTCAGGATACCCGAAGAATTTTTTGAGGATTATTTCCGCGACACCAAGGAGATAACTCTGAAAAATATGACAGCTTTTCTCACGGCAAATCAGCAGTATGAACTGAAAAGCTCTGTGAAAGATACTTCTGCGCGGGTGTATGTTTTTGCAGGCGGAAAAGAAATAAAGTCGGTAAAACGATCGGCGGAGATGATAAACAAAGCCGTTAAGGGCAGCAGCATTGAGGTGCTTGACGGAATGTATCACGGAGAATTCTCAATGAAGTATGCGGAGCGGTATGCTGATAAGATCATTGATATCTGCGGAGGAAAATGATGTTGGACAAACTTGACGATAAGGTTATCGGATTTCTGATAAGGGCGAAGAAAGCCACTTATGCGGGCAAGGGCGCGGAAAGCGCAAGCAGCCGTCCGAAATCCCATGATTTGAAGTACAGCGAGGATGGGCTTACTTACATAGACACTTATCTAGGCGGCGAGAGATTTGCGGGCGAGGAAGCTTTATGGCGTGACGGCGAACCATTCTGGTCGATGAATTATGTCGGCAGAGTGACAGGCGAGAATTTCAGCGGAGATTTTCTGAAAGAGGCGCTGTTAAGAGTTCCTGCGGATAAGCCATTCAGAGGACCTGCGCGTTATGAGGACGGCGGATATGTATACGAATGCGAGGTAAGCGGTGACACCTGCTGGTTTTATGGGCATGAGATAATATCATTGAATGGTGTGCAGATATATGAATGTCTGTTCCACGGCGGAAGCATAAAGTAAGGAGGGCATTATGCCGTTTACAAAGATAAAGAAAAGGCTTGAGACGGAGTTTCTTGCGCCCTCATTGCAGGGGCGTGTGACATACTTTGCCACCTCATACAGCAAATATCCCGACCATGAGGGGCGTGCGGCAATACGTGTTGACGGTGTTGAGGTCTTCAAGAGCGACTATTTTGAACTCATGATGCTGCATTCACAGAAATACCATGAGCAGGAAGAAAGCGGCGCGGGGCTTCACAAAAGCTGGATGCAGGCATTTGATGAAGCCGAAAAAGCTGGCGGATTTGACCATCATGCATTTTACCGCGCATTTGATATGTTTGCTTCACAGCCGATTGAGGAGAGCCTGAAAAGCGAGTATCCGCTTGTCAGGATATTTGCGATACTCGACAGGCGGACGGGTAAGCGCAGACTTTCTGCTATGGCTGAGGAAATGGAGAGCGCACCGCCTTTTATACAGATATTTTACAAGCTGAGATGCGAAGCGGAGGGCTTATCGTGAGAGAATTCGACAACAGGAAGTCGCTGAAGACATTCTGGCACAGGCACGGACATCAGCTTGCAGGACTTATCGTGCTGGCGGGAGTATTGACAATTGGCTATATCGGTTATCGTGAAAGTCACCCAAAGGCGGTCAGTGTTGATGATATCAACTCGGAGATGCCAACTTATAAGGAGACGCTTGGCATTGATAAACTAAAGCTGAGTTATGATATCAAGGTCGATGGCTTTGACGGAGAGATGTTCCTGTACAGCGTTTACTTTGAAAATCCCCCCACAGATGAAGATATCAGTGCGGTGGAAGAGTGTATGGATAAACTCCCGCAGGATGACGAAAATACATATCACGGCGATGTTATGGTCTTTGCAGATGAACCCGACAAAGTAACGGTGATGCTCGATCTCGGAAATGCAGATGATGAACAGTATATAACCGAAATCCCGAAAGCACTGGACGGTATGAAAGGCATTAAAAAGGTAGTTTTAAACGAAGGTGCGGAATACTAATTGCGAAAGGAAGTATCATTATGAAAAATATAGTTGTACTGGTCTCGGGCGGCGGGACTAATTTGCAGGCGCTGATAGACGCTCAGGCACGCGGAGAGATAAAGGGCGGAAAGATAAGCTGTGTAATATCCTCAAAAGAGGGCGCATATGCCCTTGAAAGAGCGGCTAAGGCAGGTATACCCTCAGTGGTGCTGCCAAGAAAGGAGTATGCTGACAAAAAGGCATACAGTCAGGCTATACTGGAAGAACTGAACAGACAGAAAGCCGACCTTGTTGTGCTGGCAGGATTCATGATAATCCTTGACGAAGTAGTTACAAAAGCCTACCCCTATAAGATAATCAACGTTCATCCCGCACTGATACCCTCTTTCTGCGGTGAGGGCTACTATGGTCTGAAAGTTCATGAAAAGGCTCTGGAATACGGTGTTAAGATCAGCGGCGCGACTATCCACTTTGTAAATGAAGAAGCAGACGCAGGTGCGATAATCCTTCAGGGCGCTGTGGATATCGCCAACGATGAAACTCCCGAAACTCTGCAAAAGAAGATAATGGAAAACGTGGAGTGGAAGCTTCTGCCCAAGGCAGTTTCGCTGTTCTGTGAGGACAGGATAACTATCCGTGACGGCAAGGCATATATTGATCTGTAATAAAAAGGGACTGCTTAAGGGCAGTACTCATACGGAAGTTTTATGTTATCTATTGGGGAAAACCCTTTTGAAAAAGGGTTATTCCTAAGCGTCAGCTTCGCTGATGCTGACCCCTTTCCGAAAACTTCTATTTCTTTTGGGCAGGGGGTAGCTATGTTTGCAAACATAGCTACCCCCTGTCTTTTTCTGTCTTTATAAAAAACTACCCCCTGCCCAAAAGAGTTAAAAGTCTTTTGAAAGGGGTTCGGGGGATAACTTTTCTTCAGAAAAGTTTCCCCCGATAAATAATATAAGCTTCTATATGGACACTGCCCTTAAGCAGTCCCCTTTTTTATGTGGATATCATCACTGACGCAGATATACGCCGTTTTCTTCGATGTAATCTTCCATATCGTCTTTATATCCCAGGTGCAGAGGGTCACTGTCGAGTGCCTTTAATGCACGCTGACCGATGTCCTTACGGAAGTGTGCGCCCTCGAAGGTGATCTTTTCAACACCCTGGTATGCCTTTTCAAGAGCGGAGTTGAGGGTAAGACCCTTTGCGGTAACACCGAGGACACGTCCGCCGCTGGTGAGAAACTTGCCGTCAGCAAGCTTTGTACCTGCGTGGAAGACCTGAGCACCGTCAACCTGACCCTTGGCGTCAAGACCCTTGATCTCAATGCCCTTGGGGTAAGAGAGGGGATATCCGCCGCTTGCCATGATAACACAAGCGCAGCTGCCCTCTGCCCACTCAACGTTGAGTTCGCTCAGCTTGTGATCGTATATGGCTTCCATTATGTCAACGAGATCCGTTTTCAGCATAGGCAGAACTACCTGTGTCTCGGGATCACCGAAACGGCAGTTGTACTCGATGACCTTTGGTCCTTTGGGGGTAAGCATAAGTCCGAAATACAGACAGCCTTCAAATGTCCTGCCCTCGGCATTCATGGCATTTATAGTAGGCAGGAATATCTTCTCCATGCACTCCTCAGCTATGCTGTTTGTGTAGTAGGGGTTGGGAGATATAGTACCCATTCCGCCTGTGTTAAGACCTTCATCATTGTCAAGTGCTCTCTTGTGATCCATGGAGGATATCATGGGAACTACAGTCTTGCCGTCTGTGAAGCTGAGTACAGAAACCTCGGGACCTGTCAGATACTCTTCAACGACGATAGTCGAACTGCTGTCACCGAACTTCTTATCATCTATCATTTCCTTGATAGCTGTTACAGCTTCTTCCTCGTTCTGCGCAAGTATAACGCCCTTGCCCAGTGCAAGACCGTCAGCCTTGATAACAGCAGGATAGGTGTTCTGCTGCTTAACGTAAGCTATGGCAGATTCACTGTCCTTGAACACCTCATAGCCTGCGGTAGGGATATTGTATTTTTTCATCAGGTCCTTGGAGAATACCTTTGAACCCTCGATTATAGCTGCAGCCTTCTTGGGTCCGAAGGTCTTGAAGCCCTCAGCCTGCAAAGCATCGACCATGCCCAGTACCAGCGGATCATCGGGTGCTACAACAACAAGATCGACAGCCAGTTTTTTTGCAAGTGCAACAACACCGTCAATATCTGTTGCACCAACGTCAAAGCACTCTGCCATAGCAGAGATGCCGCCGTTTCCCGGGGTGCAGTATATCTTTTCTGCTTTCGGAGACTGTGCGAGTTTTGCGATGATCGCGTGTTCACGTCCGCCGCCGCCGACTACAAGTATTTTCATTTAATACACTCCTTTGTGAATATTATCATGTCTTTGAGAAGCTTATGGTCTTCAACACTTTGTTGAAATTATCACGCATGGCGGAAGTACACTGATCATAGGATATGACCCAAACTTCAAGAACATTGGTGTCCTCAGCCATAATGCTTATATCTATGTCGAAGGATACGCCGTCAGAAGTATAAACACCGCTGACAGTGTACGCAAAGTGTCCGCCGATTTTGGTATCGCCTCTGTCGGTAACATCGATCAGATCTTTCATACCCTTTGAATCTATCACTGCATCAGCAACTTCGCTCAGGGTCATTTCAGCCATGGTTTCAACTACACGGGAATTTATCATTATCGAGCAGTTGTCTTTAGCGTCGGCAATATCATCGCCCTTGTAGATTATCGAGGTGCTTGAAGAGGACTCCTGCGTAGTTTCCCACTTGGCTTCGTCAGCCTTTACGGTGAATACAGGTTTTGATTCCTTCTTCTTTTCAGCCGCAGAAGATGTATCAGCAGCATCGGGGTCTTTTATCTCGATGACAGTCTGTTCATCTTTATCGGGATCATGCCCGGCTGCTGATGACGTGTCATTGACAGCCGTTTTTTCCTCGTTTGGGTCGATAACTACTATACCGGGGGTATCCCCGGATGGAGCGCCCGTTTCTGCGGAAGCACTGTCTGCAGTTTTGTCAGCGCTGTCCTTGTTTTTGCCGCCGCAGGCAGTGAGCCCTAAAGCCATAACTGCTGCTAGCGCAGCGATAGCGATCTTTTTCATATCAAACCACACTTCTGTCAAATTTTATGTCATTATTCAGCTTTGATGTTCTCCTCATCGGTAACAACGTCCTCTTCCTCGGAAGTTGTTTCATCCTCAGCGGTAGTAGTTTCTTCATCGGTAGTAACAACAGCAGTTGTTTTTGCCTTAGTGTTCTTTTCTGACTTGCTGTCGTCCTTCTCGTTGCAAGCTGTCATTGTGAGTGCGGCAGCAGCGGCTACCATAGTTATAAGTACCTTATTCATTTTAAACTCTCCATTCATGTACCGATCTCTCGGTTATTTTACTTTCCTTATTTGCAGTTATTACTGCTATTCAAAATTTACTGACCACAGCAGATCACGCAGATCGCTGTCGATTGATTCCACACTTGTTTCAGTTATGGTGAAACAGATATTAAGCTCTCTGTATCCATTGAAACCTGTGTATTGTAAAAGTCTTGATTCGGCTCCGAAAAGTGTCGGATCAATTGTATATTCCCTACGTATCCAGGTCTTGCCGTTGATATCTACGGTGTTATGGTCTATCAGTGTCTGTCCCGTGGGAGGGGCATCATTTTCCCAATAATGCTGTGCTACTTCATTGATGTCATACTGTGATAAATCAGTAGAAAGCTCATTTGAAGCAAACACACAGGTCGAACTGTAATCACCCATCCATCCGTAAATATATTCTATGCCCTCAGTTCCTTCAGCTGCGTTTATGGAAACGTGTTCTTTTGCATCCATCCATTTAGAAAGATCAACGTCAAATCCGTAGCCTGTGCCGCTTATGTGCTCTATCCTTACCTCTGCAGGTTCGGGCTTTTCGACGGCGGAAGTTTCGGCTGCTGAACTATCCGCGGCAGGTTTGCTTTCAGCTGTGGGAGGTGTTTCCGTTACAGAACTTTCTTCTTCGGGCTTGCTTTCCTCGGTGATACTGCTTTCTTCGGGTGCTGAGCTTTCTTCGGCAGCACTTATCTCTTCCGACGAAGTTTCAGCTTTACGGCTCATATCCTTCTTCACGGCACTTACCTCCGAAGTTTTTACGGAGGCTTTGCCGCATGAAGTCAGCAGCACTGCTGACAGCAGCGCCGCTAATATAACTCTCTTATCCATCAGTGGTGGAAGAGTCTGATACCTGTGAATGCCATAGCCATTCCGTACTTGTTGCAGGTGTCTATAACATTGTCGTCACGGATAGATCCGCCGGGCTCTGCGATATAAGCCACACCTGACTTCTTGGCTCTTTCGATGTTATCGCCGAAGGGGAAGAATGCATCGGAACCAAGACATACATCGGTATTTTTAGCCAGCCATTCCTTCTTCTCCTCGCGGGTCAGAGGCTCGGGCTTGGTCTTGAATATTCTCTGCCACTCGCCTTCAGCCAGAACGTCCTCATACTCCTCACCGATGTATACGTCGATAGCGTTGTCACGGTCAGGTCTGCGTATATCGTCCTTGAAGGGCAGAGCCATTACCTTGGGGTTCTGTCTGAGCCACCAGTTGTCAGCCTTGCTGCCTGCAAGTCTTGTGCAGTGTACTCTTGACTGCTGACCTGCACCGATACCGATAGCCTGTCCGTTCTTGACATAGCATACAGAGTTTGATTGTGTATACTTCAGTGTTATCAGCGAGATGATAAGATCTTCCAGCTTGTCATCGGGGATATCCTTATTCTCGGTAACAACGTTGGAAAGCAGCTCCTTGTCGATCTTCAGCTCGTTTCTGCCCTGTTCAAATGTAACACCGAATACCTGCTTGCGCTCGATCTCAGCGGGAACATAGTTCTCGTCGATCTTGATGATATTGTATGTACCCTTTCTCTTGGACTTGAGTATCTCCAGAGCTTCATCGGTATAGCCGGGAGCGATAACGCCGTCGGATACCTCTCTCTGTATCATCTTGGCAGTAGGAACATCACATACATCGGACAGTGCGATGAAATCGCCGTAGCTGGACATTCTGTCTGCACCTCTTGCCCTTGCATAAGCGCAAGCCAGTGAAGAAAGCTCGCCCAGATCGTCAACGAAGTATATCTTAGCCTCAGTCTCTGTCAGGGGTCTGCCGATAGCGGCACCTGCGGGAGATACGTGCTTGAAAGAAGTTGCAGCGCACATACCGGTAGCAGCTTTCAGCTCCTTTACCAGCTGCCAGCCGTTGAAAGCGTCCAGCAGGTTGATATAGCCGGGCTTGCCGTTGAGCACTTCGATAGGAAGATCCTTACCATCCTCCATATATACTCTTGACGGCTTCTGATTGGGGTTGCAGCCGTACTTCAAAAGCATCTCGTTTGCCATTGTTATTACCTCCGATTAAAATATAATTTTATCCTTATCCGCGGGATCATCCGCGTCTTTATCAGCTTTTACTATCGGGACTTTACCGAAGAAATCATCGGGATCCACAGTTTTAGTTCTTTCATCCATGCGGCGCATTTCTATGCCCATGTTTTTGAACATCGGGTCATCAGGATCTTTTACTACCAGAATATCATCACTGTTTCTGTTGGCGCGGGCATCTATCTGTTCTGCCGAATACTTGTCAAGCTGTAAAAAATCTGCCACAGTGTTTCCCAGTGCTGCTCTTGTCAATGAGTCCATTTCTTTGCCTGTTGGTGCGCCCAAAGGTTCGTTCACTCTCAGTTCGATGGGTGAAACGCTTTTTATCATTTCGATAAACTCTTCAATTTCACTGCGTGTCGCAAAATTCAGCACATTGCTCGCTGTTTCACTGTTATACTTTATATAAATATACAGCTGATACGTCGGTTTATTGCTTTGAAGACCGTAATACCTCGGCTGAATAATGTCTATATCGGTGTAAAGAGTCAAATGACATGATAACAAACCGTAGATACCCTGATCCAGCGCTGCATTATCGCCCTTCACATTCCGGCATTTTCTTACAGCTTCATCAAGGTCGCCCTTGTACAGAAGTTTCGAGCGCCTGTATTCCTTTTCTGTCTTGCTGATAAAGAAAAGGAACGGACCCCAAAGCAGCAGCAGAAAAGGTAAAGCAAATATCAGATCAAATACGTCAAAGAACATCATAGGTAAGAATAGCAGTGTGAAAAGGGTGATTATAACAAACCCGTTCTTTTTGTTCTGCCTGTACTTGTCATTATTATTCATATTCTGACACCTCCACAGGCGATGTTCAGTCACAGTCTGCATAAAGCTGATACTTTCCGCAGTGCAGGCACCTGAAAAGATAGCCCTGCATACTGCCGCCGTTTGTCATACATTCTCTGATATCACCGATATCGAACATAGCCTCGTCCTTGCGGTAGATATCTTCCAGTTTATCTGAAAGACCCATCTTTTCAAGTTCTGTCATGCCAACGTATCCCACGAAAGCACAGTAGTCATTACAATGTGCCAGCCAGACTTCCTGCTGCCACCCGCAGTATCCCGGGGTACGGTGTATAAGTTCGTCCAGCTTGGATACATCATTTATCTTCTCACAGCTGTAAGCGTCCTGAAACTCGCCGTCAAATTTTTTTGCGGCACTGCCGTCGGCTATACACCACGGACACAGACACTCAACATCTTCTGTCGAATAGAATGGACTTTCGTATACATATTCGGTCTTTTTGCCGCAGCATCCGCATATCTGCGGCTTGTCAGCCTTTTTGAAAGCCCCTGTGCCTATGGGATCGGGGTGATATCTGAATTTCGGGAAGTCTTTATCCATATCCATACCTCACTGTTTCAGAAACTGTTATGTGCAGAAGATGATCAAAAAATCTCCATGATGAGATAAGCTATGAAACCACCTCCCAAAGCTACCAGCAATGCGGTAACTGTCATTCTGACAGCGGCGGGCAGCCCTGATCTCAGTCTCAGCGGCTGTTCGACTTCTTTGGGTGGGATGGGTACTGTTTTAGAAAAGACCGCAGGTACTGCCAGAAAGGATATGCACAGCATCAAAAAATTATCCCGCCGAGATTATACCCGCCTGAATGATTCCTGAAGAAGTCTAACAACAGGAAAGCTGTGATCGTCAGCACGAATACAAGCCCGTAATAGAGATATGTGAGCGTTTTCCAGTGCTGTACGCTTCTGGCATATTCATACCTGATATGCTCGATGTTCTTGAATTCATTTTTGGTTCTTTCAAGGGCTGCCCTGTCAGAGCCTTCCTTTATGTTCAGCACCGAATCACAGTATGGGCATTTTACCACCTGTTCACCAGGGGTATAACTTATATCGCCCGAACAGTTCGGACATCTGATAGCTACTATTTGCATAGTATTCTCCTCTTATGGAAAAATGTTTGCTTCAACTGTATCACCGTGGGGTATTTCATAGATGTTCCTTTTTGGTATACTCAGTCCAGATCGAAGCTTTTTTCGCAGTCATCAGTCACAAGTATCACCTTTTCACCCTCGATCCTGCCGCTTATAATGTGGTTCCCATTGATGAAACGGAAATACTCCATGTGTTCCTCAAGCGTTTTATGCTCGGGTACCAGCAAAGGCATAGGTTCTGCACGCGAACCCTGAAAAGCTATACATTCACAGTTTGTATATACGCTCTGGATCAATCCGCGGACAGTACCTTTGTTAGCGGGGTCGGTAAACTTCTCATAAAGCTCTCTGCCGATGTCATACAGCTCGGTCATCTGGGTGCTTCCAATCTTGCCTGCAAAGACATATCGTCCGTCCTCTGTCATGCCGAGTGTATAACCGTTTCCCGGAGCGATCGAGAAGTATCTGATCATCTGCCGTGCCATTACTTTGTGTATTTGTTAACTATCTTCGATACAGCCTTGCCTGTTTCTATGTCGATGAATCTTACGAACAGGGATACCTTGTTATCCTCGTTCAGCGCATTCCACAGACCATTTGTGAATTCATCGATATCATTGGGGATAGTTATCTTCTTGGGCTCACCTTCAAAGCTGGGCAGAGGGTTGCCGTCACCCATATATGTGTGGATGAAATGACCGTAGCCGGCTATGGGAGTTGAATAGCTGAAAGTGAATCTCTCAACACTGTCGGGGTTGCCGTCAGCGGATTTCAGTATGCTCATAGCATAGTTGTACTGACCGTCGCCAACGTGCATGATTCCGGAAATTCTGGGTGTGTAGTTGGGAGCATCGTCCTCATATTCTCTTGTGCGCAGGCTCTGTTCAAAGGTCTGCTGCTTGTCCATCAGCTCATAGATCGTATCTGTCTGATCGCCGTTGGTAACGATGGTCTTGTTTCCAAGAACTCTGACAGGTGAGTATATTATCAGATGAGGATCGGAAAGCTTTGAAGGATCAGCAGCCTCGGTCTTGATGCCGTCAGCAGTTTCGGTGAATACTCTGTTTCTGGAATTTACGCTTCTGCCCATGATGAAATAAGCAGTAACAGCGTTCTTTCCGTCAGCACTCTTGCCGATAACGATACCTCTTCCGGGGTAAGCGTTGCCTTTCAGTTCCTCATAAATGTCAAGTGTTTTCATATTTTTGACCTCCTTGATCGGGTTTAGGTTTGCCATTGAACTTTACTTCAATGGTATTTGTCAGTTTTTTTATAATATTTTTTGTCAGCTGAAAAACAGCCTCGTAAATTCTCATAACGATCCTGAGCATCAGCTCGAAGCATATCACTATCGCCAGATTCAGCAGAGGGAAAAGAATAAACGGGACGATAAGTCTATCGAGGATAATATCCGATGCTGAATACAAGCAATAAACTTTTACATAGATACCGTAAAAAAAGCCTATCAGAAATTGTGTTGATTTGTATATGGGCATTGTTATGCCCAGTAGCATATTGTATATACTAATCAGGATCGCTCGAAGCCAGATGGATTGATAGATCGACCACCTAACCATAGGTGCAAATATCACAAATATCAATCTTGTGGCTGCACCTATAGAAAAGAACGCGATGTAGTCAGCCAATACCTCCGCAAAGATATTCTCCGTGCGGTAGTATAGCAGCCTGAATCCCTTCTTTTTTGGCTCGCCAAGTTCAACCCTGTCTTTTTCCTTTTTGAACAGCCTTTTGCAGACAAATGTCTTGATCAACATTATCAACGGAAATGTAACTGCCAATATATCAGTGGCATAGTCCATCAGGACTTCGTCATAGCACACAACTAGATCTTCCACACCGAAAGTTGTGATCTTCATCAGAAGTTTTATAATATAACCATTATGAGGTCGTTCAAAGTGATATATCTCATCGTACATGACTGCCAAATACTGATCCTGCGCTGAATTTATACTAAAGGGGCAGTTTTCTTCCATGTGTTCCACAAAGGTATCGCCAATGTCGTAAGGACTGGATGACCACGGATTGGCAAAAGTGCCTATCAGCAGACAAAGCAAATATATCCCTATAAGTATAAGATACTTTTTCTTCTTAGGCTTAGGCGATATCCCCGATAGCATATTATTTGATTTTTCGTTCATATTATGTTCGTTATTCTCAAATGCATTCAGTGTTTTAAGCCAAAGTGATGTACGCCCACCACCTCAAATATATATTATAGCAGAAATTTCAGACAATTGCAAGTCATAGCGGACAATTATCGCTAATTTTATTGGAACAGAATGAAAAGAATATCTGATATTCAAAAAGTATGTTGCATATATCCAAAACAGCCATAAAGAGGTCAGCTGATCTCTTTATGGCTGTGGATAGTTATGGTATTATTGCTTCGTTATCAAGCCATGCCTGCAGTGATGATAGCCATCTTGTAAACTTCATCAGCGTTGCAGCCTCTGGAGAGGTCGTTGATAGGAGCGTTCAGACCCTGGAGGATAGGACCGTAAGCCTCATAGCCGCCGAGTCTCTGAGCGATCTTGTAGCCGATGTTGCCTGCCTCGATAAGAGGGAAGATGAATGTGTTAGCCTGACCTGCGACCTTGCTGTCGGGGCACTTGGTCTTTGCAACTTCGGGAGATACAGCTGCATCGAACTGGAATTCACCGTCGATAACGAGATCGGGGTCGATGTTCTTAGCTTCGATAACAGCATCGTGGCTCAGCTGAACAGTGCCGCCCTTGCCTGAACCGTAGGTGGAGAAGCTCAGTACAGCTACCTTGGGGTCGATACCGAAGAAAGCTGCTGTTCTTGCAGTTTCAACTGCAACTTCACCCAGCTGTCTTGCTGCGGAAAGAACTACGTTGCCTTCCTTGTCAAGTCTGTCGGTGTAGCCGAGATTGATAGCACAGTCGCCCATAGCGATCTTCTCTTCCTTGCCGTCCTTCTCTCTGAAAAGGATGAAAGAGGAGCTTACCAGATTGCTGCCCTTCTTGGTCTTGATGATCTGGAGAGCAGGTCTTACTGTATCAGCGGTGGAATAAGTAGCGCCGCCCAGCAGAGCGTCAGCCTTGCCTGCCTTAACGAGCATTGTGCCGAAGTAGTTGGACTTCTTCAGTGCAGCTCTTACTTCTTCCTCGGTCATCTTGCCCTTTCTCAGCTCAACCATCTGAGCAACGAGAGCATCCATCTCGGGATAAGTCTCGGGATCGAGTATCTCAGCGCCGTCGATATTGAAATTGCCTGCCTTTGCAGCAGCCTTTACTTCGTCAACGTTGCCACAGAGTATAACGCCCATCAGACCCTCTTTCAGAAGTCTGTCAGCAGCGGTGAGTATACGTGAGTCATTACCCTCGGTAAATACGATTGTCTTCTTTTCAGCTTTGAGATTAGCTATCAGCTTATCAAACATTCCCATAATTTTACAACCTCCATGAGAAAAATAAATTTACCATATAATTATAACATACTTTTTGAGAAAAGTAAAGGGATTTTTCAGGGTACGGAAAGGCTTTTTGTCGCACAAAAAATCTTTTTGTATAAATTTTGAATTCCGCATATTTTTTCGTTATTCGTACTTGTAAAGCGGTGTAAAATGTGTTATACTAATTATGTATAAGTTTTTGGGATAATGCAGGAATGCCGTTTATAAGGAGTAGGGGATATGAAAGTTTACAAGCTGTCTAAAAGACCGCTGGCGCTTATCTATGCGTTTCTTGGCGGGATACTTCTGCTTATAAGGTTCGCGCTGAATCTGGTGATCGATCTTATCGGACGATTTACACATATCCGTGGTGATCTTGCCGATTACTATGTGCTTTTGCCATTATGGGTGATCGCTGCACTTTTTGCGATACTGGTACTGCCTTTTTATTTCCACAAGGCGAGTTACACGGTATCGGATAAGGAGATAACCGCTAAGGGCGGACTTATGGTCACATCAAGGCAGTTCATGCTGACATCTGCCGTTAAATCGGTGACTTCGATACTTCTGCCACTGGGCAGGCTGACAGGCATGAACTTCATAATACTGAACGCGCTGGGCTCAAGACTGGTGATACCCTTTCTGTGCAGACGTGATGCCGAAGAGATCGCCAATCTGGTAAACAATTCCATAAGGAGCAGGGCTGACCTATGATTGACGAATACAAGGGTATAGGCGGCTTTTTCAGAAGACGGCAGCATCCTGTGAAGATATTGATGTATATAGCGAAGTATCTGTGGCTGCTGCTGATACCTCTGGCGAAATACCTTATTGCGATGCAATTCGATTTTGAAAACTGGGTTAAGACAAACTGGGTAGATATACTTACCCTCTCGGTGATATTCGGATACGGCATACTGCGGTGGGTATTCATATACTTTGAGATAGAAGAAGACGGTATTATCGCACATACCGGATATTTCGGCATAGAAAAGACCCAGGTGTATTTCAGTGAGATGTCCTCAATGTCCCTATGTCAGGGTTATATATTCAGGCTGCTGGGAGCGTGTACGGTATATATCGACACAGATGCCAAAAGCATCGGAAATACGGATATAAGGCTTGATATCAGTCAGAAGCAGGCATTCAGGATATACGAGCTTGCAACAAAGCGCTGCCGCAATAAGCCAAAGTATATATTCAATTCGCAGAAGCGAAGCCTGATCATATTCTCGCTGCTTTTTTCATCGACGCTTTCGGGTATGCTGCTTACGCTAACATTCATATACCAGGCGTACAGGATAGTCGGACGTGAGATAGAGGAGGAATTCCTTACAAAGGTCAATACTCAGCTTGAAAAGCTGGCAGTACACATACCCAAATATCTTATAGTTGCAGCAGCGGTGGTGACAGGCAGCTGGCTGGTATCCTTTATATCAAACCTTATGCGTCACTGGGGATTCAGCTGTACCAGATGTGCGGATATGCTCCTTATAAGCAGCGGAAAGGGGACCAAGCGCCGCCATGTAATAATGCGTGACAGGATAAACTTCATAGATTATCAGCAGTCAATGTTCATGAAGCTTTTCGGGATATGTTCGGTGCAGGTGCACTGTACGGGCTACGGCAAACGCAGGCTCGAACTTTCTGCACTTGTTCCCATAACGACTAATACTGCTGCGGAAACTTCCGTCAGGCTTCTGATGCCGAATATGCCTACAGCAGGGTATGATGTAAGAACAGGCTGGGGAGATGTCAGGAGATTCGTTACTGTGCCGCTGCTGATATGTCTTCTGCCCGGAGCGCTGTATGAATTCCTTTGCAGATTGATACCTCACTTTGAGATGGTGGTGAAGACTATCCCAGACTGGAAAAGCGCCATAACCAATCTTGCAGTGATATCTATGCTGCCGCTTGTATGGCTCGTAATAATAAAGGTAAATGCGGCATTCAATACAGCGGCAGGATTTGAAAACGGTCAGTGTATGCTGTCATACTGCAAGTTCTATCGTTTCCACAGAGCGGCAGTGAGGATAGACCGCATAAGCAAGATAAAGATAACCAGAAATCCATTTCAGCGTATGAACGGTACTTGTCACCTTTATGTGTATACCTCTGCGGAGGGTTCAAGCCGCCATGTGGTAAAGGGGCTGAATTATGAAAGACTCACTGCTGCGATGGCTAAGGCAGGCATTATCGACCCATGATGATATCGGGAAAAGGAGAGGGATATGGCAGAGGCTAAAGTAATTATAACGAAGATAACCGATAACGGCACCTACCCGATGTGGGCGGAGGCAGAACTTATCGATACCCACGGGAAGAAACACGTTTTCAAGGATAAACTGCCGATATTCGCTCATGATGATATGGACGATACCTGTCCCCGTGATGGTGTGGTGAGATGTTTTATCAAGGAAGAACACGACAGTTTTTATGTTATCGATACGAGATTTCCCGATGATGTTGAATCTGATGACGGAGAGACATGGTTTGAGGTGGACAAGGAAAAAGTCACACCATAGCTTGAAAAAAAGCAGCGGTATGACCCTAATAAAAGATGAGGCTTTTGAAAAGCTTTATGAGCAGTACGATGAAGGTGTAATAGAGTATTTTATCATGAAGAGCGATAAGCCTTACGATGGCGAAAAGTCCCACAGGAATGCGGTGCTGTTCCCGAAAGGGGTTCAGGACACCGAGATATACAGCTGGAGCCATGACTGGTCGGAATATTTTGACGATGGAAATGAATGGTGGGGCTGTATGTATCATACTGTATACGACAGGGCTATGGACAGATTTACAGTTATAGCCGCATCTGCCACGGACTAGGAGAGGGACTATGGAAGAATATTCTGTAAAGCTGAAAAAACTTACGGACGGTACTTTCTATAATGCCGTTGTAACAGAGGATGATAACGGTGAAGTGCTGAAGTTCAAGGCGGAAATCGGCGGCAAAAATTACGTGGGTGAAGACGAGGACTATTATACGGCTTTCAGAAAGCTGAGGGACGTTCTTCTCACTGCGGGGTACGGTATGTGCTGTGCAGGGGCAATGGTGAATGCTTTGCAGTCGGGCATGATGGCGGGGAGTGACAGGGTATATCTTGTGAAGCTGAATGAAAAGCCGTCATTGAAAGACGCAGCAGGGATATTTGATCCTGCTGCCCCGGAGATATTCCCCGACAGCAAAGCACAGGAGATATACACAGAGAGATTCTTTGATTCGATATGATACAATGAATATTTGAAATAATGGGCGGTGATACGATATGCCAAAATTTGATGAGAGTATGGAAAGCATGGTCGATACCTTTTTGTTTGAAACGGGCGAACTGCTTGAAAACCTTGATGAGATACTCATGCGTGCCGAACAGGCGGAAGAGATATCCATGATAGAGGAGAGCGACATCGCGGAGATATTCCGAACCATGCACACGATAAAGGGTTCGGCGGCGATGATGGGTTTGCAGAATATGTCTACCCTTGCCCATGCGATGGAGGATATGTTCTATATAATCCGTGAGAAGACCTATGTACGCACTGACAAGGCAGCGCTGTTTGACCTGCTTTACAAGAGCAGTGATGCGCTGAAAGCAGAGCTTGAAAACCTTTCGGATGAGGATATACCGCTTACTGATTTTTCGGATATGATAGGGCATATCCACGATCTGGCAGCATTCTTCAAGGGCGAGGGTGATACTGTTGAAGAACAGATCGCGGAAGTACCTCAGGATATCTTTGATGAAAATGAACCTGAGGATATGCTGACATATAAGCTTATATATGATGAGGGCTGTCAGATGCCGTCTGCAAGGGCTATAGTGCTGATACGCAAGCTTGGGGCTTTTGCAGAGGTCTGCAGAACTATCCCGCCTGATATGGATGATGACAGCGCTGATGGAATAATCAAAAAATCGGGGCTGTATATCAAGCTGATAACAGATGACCGCAAGGCAGTTGAAAAGGTACTTTCATCTGCGCTGAATGTTGAAAACTTTGAGCTTTTCACAAAGGAAAGGCTGAAAATTATGACGGCGGGATCAGCAGCTGATAAAACTCCCAAGGCGGATCTACCTGATGGCGTATTCCTGCCCGATGATCCGGACGATCTTCTGACCTACATGGTAAAATACAGTGACAACTGTGCTATGCCCTCCGCAAGGGCGATAGTGCTGCTGCGAAAGCTGGGCACTGTTGCGGAAGTCTGCCGCACTCTGCCTGCCGATATGGACAGCGATGATGCCGATGATATCATCAAAAAGCAGGGGCTGTATATCAGATTGATGACTGATGATACCTCCGCAGTGGAGAAAATGCTCAAAAGCGGTATCAATGTGGAGCAGACAGCGAGGATAGAAAAGCCCTCGGAAAAAAAGGAAGAACAAGGTGTTGTTCCGGAAAAAACAACGGAGAAGGATACTCCGCAGGAAAAAAACGATCAGTCGGCAAAGCCTGCACCGAAGCCGCAGAAAAAGGATCACAAGGAGCAGAGCCTGCTGACGGTCAAGCTTGAAAAACTGGACAAGCTTTTAGACCTGGTATCTGAGATCGTTATAACCGAGAGCGCTGTTACCTCATCGCCTGACCTGAGAGGATTGGAAACCAAGCTTGACCGTTTCAACAAATCCTCCCGTGAACTGAAAAAACTGACGGATGAATTGCAGGACGTAGTCATGTCACTGCGAATGGTCCCTGTATCTACGGCTTTTCAGAAGATGAACCGAGTTGTCCGTGATATGAACAACACCCTTAAAAAGAATGCTGTGCTGCTTTTCAGGGGTGAGGATACAGAGGTCGATAAATCCATAATAGATATGCTTGGCGATCCGCTGATGCACATTGTCAGGAATGCTGTCGATCATGGTATCGAGACCCCTGAGGAACGTGCTGCAGCAGGCAAGACCAATGCCCCTACAGTAACTCTTAGCGCAGGCTATGAATCCAATGAGGTAGTTATATCATGCAAGGATAACGGCGCAGGTATGGATGCTGCCAAGATCCTTGCAAAGGCAAAGAAGAACGGTCTGCTTACCAAGCCCGAGAATGAGTATACCGAAAAAGAGATATTCAACTTTGTTATTGCTGCGGGCTTTTCAACAAATGAATCGGTCACACAGTACAGCGGACGCGGTGTCGGCATGGACGTAGTAAAGCAGAATATCGAAAAAGTGGGCGGCAAGCTTATCGTATCTTCAAAACTGGGAGTAGGCAGTACCTTTACCATAAGGATCCCACTTTCGCTTTCGATACTGGATGTTCTCAGTGTTGAAATAGGAGAAAGCAGTATATCTATACCTGCGGCATCTGTAAGGGAAGCATTCTCCTGCAAAGCGGGCAGCCTTATAACCGATCCTGACGGTAATGAGTTCATATATCTCAGGGATAAGTGCCTGCCGCTGATAAGGCTGGGAGAAAAGCTTAAGCTTGAAACTGAGATAACCGAACCCGAAAAGGGTATATGCATATACTGCCGTGAGGGCGCCAATGAAGCGGTGCTTCTTGCTGACAGGATAGTATGCGATCAGCAGGTGGTAGTAAAGCCGTTCTCACCGCTGCTTGACGGTCTTCACCTTAAAGAAGCGGGGCTTGCAGGCTGTTCGATATTGGGTGACGGCAGTATGACCATAATACTTGATATGATAACACTGCTGGGCAGCGAAACAGGAGAGGAGACTTCAAATGGCTGATGTTTACGAACTTCTGGATAATGGCGGTCAGCTGCTGACATTTACCGCCGGGGGAGAGTATTACGGATTTTACATTCTTGATGTAGCAGATATCATAGAGATGCCAGCATTTACTGTCATACCTACAGCACCGCCGTATGTTCTGGGACTGATGAACCATCGCGGAAAGGCGGTTCCCGTAATGGATCTGCGTCTGCGTTTGGGGCTCCCTAAGGGCGATTACGATGACAGGAGCTGTGTGATAGTGATAGAGGTTAACACTATGCAGTGCGGACTTGCAGTTGACAGGGTCAGCGATGTTGAGAATATCACAACGGATATGATAGCACGTTCCCCTGTAGATACAGGTCTTGTAAAGGGTTTTGTTATCCGTGATGGCAGACCGAGGATAGCTATACTCGACCCCGAGTCAGTGGCAAGGACATAATGATCGTATTATCTTACAGTGAACAGTTAAGGTATCACCTTGCTGTTCACTGTTCTTTTTTGCTTGCATGATCAGGCATAATGTGGTATAATATAACAGAACATTGTTAACAAACCGGGAGGTATACAGATGAAACTGCTTTGTATAGACGGCAACAGCATAATGAACCGTGCTTTTTACGGCATACGCATACTCACCAATTCCAAGGGGATATGCACCAATGCCATAACAGGGTTCATGAATATATATATGAAAGAGATAGGTGAAGTGCACCCCGACTGTGTGGCTGTAGCCTTCGATCTTAAAGCACCGACTTTCAGGCATAAGGCGAATTCTTCATACAAGGCAAACCGCAAGGGTATGCCCGATGAACTCGCTCAGCAGATGCCCCTTATAAAAAAGCTTCTCGGACTTCTCGGCATAAAGACTGTGGAGTGTGAGGGCTACGAAGCCGATGATATCCTCGGCACACTCTCAAAAGCCGCTGCCGATAGCGGAAATGAGTGCTATATCCTCACAGGTGACCGCGACAGTTTCCAGCTTGTCAGTGAAAATGTCACGGTACGACTTGCGGGTACTAAAGAGACCAAGATATACACTCCCGAAAGGATAATGGAGGAATATGGTGTAACACCCCGTCAGATGATAGAAGTCAAAGCGCTCATGGGTGATACCTCGGATAATATCTCGGGTGTTAAGGGCATAGGTGAAAAGACCGCCCTGAGCCTTATACAGCAGGCAGGTACTGTTGAAAACCTCTATTCCGACCTTGATAAATTCACGATAACTAATGGCAACCGCGCAAAGCTTGAAGCGGGTCATCAGGACGCGATAGACAGTCATTTCCTTGCAGAGATATGCCTTGAAGCCCCCGTTGAAAAGGACACTGCGGCTTACAAATTAACTGCTCCCGATGCAGCCGAAGCTAAAGCTTTCCTCACCGAGCTTGAAATGCTCAGACTGATGGAAAGGCTGAAACTCACAGGTGCAGACAGCAAGTCAGCCGATGCGGGTGAGGAGACCAAAATAAAGCTCAAAGACCTGCCCAAGTACGAAACAGGTCTTCCCTTAAATGATGATGCCATCGCACAGATGACCGAGGGCAAAAAATCAGCCTTTATCTTTGACGGTAATAAATTGCAGGTCTTCTTTGAGGATAAGGTGTATTCAATAGCTTTCGGTGACTGGGATTTCGACGGCATCGCCCTGAGATATTTTGAGAGCGGCTGTGAAAAGACCGCATTTGAGGGCAAGAAAGCCCACAGATTCGCATTTGATAACGGTACCCGCCTTAACGGTCTGACATTCTGCTGTGACCTTGCAGGATATCTGCTGAATTCTCAGGCAGGGGAGTACACAGCCGAAAATCTCTGCCTGACCTATAAGGTCACTTACCGCTCGGATATGGGCGATTTTGCAGATGTCTGCTCTCTGCTACCGCTTGCAGAAAACCTTAAATTACAGCTTGAACAGACCGAGATGCTCAAACTCTTCAATGAGGTGGAAATGCCCCTCTGTGAAGTCCTCGCATCTATGGAACATTACGGTGTACGTGCAGATACAAACGGTATACGTGAGTTCGGCAAATGGCTGAAAAAGGATATCGAAGCCCTCACCAAGCAGATATACGACCTTGCAGGCGGCGAATTCAATATCGCATCACCGAAACAGCTGGGCGAAGTCCTCTATGAAAAACTGGGACTTCCCGCAAAGAAGAAAACCAAGTCGGGTTATTCCACCAACGCCGAAGTTCTTGAAGAACTTGCAGACAAGCACCCCATTGTACGCCTTGTGCTTGAATACCGCACCCTTACAAAACTCAGCTCCACCTATGTTGACGGTCTGCTGAAAGAAGTAGAATCCGACGGCAGGGTACACAGCGTATTCAAACAGACCGAGACCCGCACGGGACGTATAAGCTCCACCGAACCCAATATGCAGAATATCCCCGTGCGCAAGGAGATAGGACGCAATATGCGTAAGTTCTTCGTTGCAGGTGAAGGCTGTACTCTTCTTGATGCCGATTACAGCCAGATAGAACTCCGTGTTCTCGCGGCAGTATGCGGCGACGAGAATATGAGAAAAACTTTTGAAGAGGGCACGGATATCCATGCCATGACAGCTTCACAGGTATTCGGGATACCCGCCGATATGGTGCTCCCCGAGATGAGATCAGCCGCAAAGGCAGTAAACTTCGGCATCATCTACGGTATCGGAGCATTTTCACTATCCAAGGATATAGGTGTCAGCGTGGCAGAAGCCAAGCAGTATATCAAGAACTATCTCGATAACTTCCCGAAGGTATCACAGTTCATGGATAAGACAGTAGAGGACGGCATAAAGAACGGATATGTCACCACCATATTCGGCAGAAGACGCTATATCCCTGAGCTTTCCGCGACCAATAAAGTCATGCAGGCATTCGGAAAGCGTGCCGCTATGAATGCCCCGATACAGGGCGCGGCGGCAGATATCATCAAGATAGCCATGGTAAAGGTCTACCAAAGGCTGAAAGAAGAAAAGCTTGATGCAAGGCTGATACTTCAGGTACACGATGAACTTATAATCGAAGTCACCCCCGAGGACAAGGACAAAGCTTCCGCAGTTCTCAAAGAGGAGATGGAGAATGCAGTCAAGCTTGCAGTACCTATGGAGGTCTCCGTAGGCGAGGGCGAAAGCTGGTATCTTGCAAAGGGCTGATAAGTCCATATATACTAAAGCGGAACTGGCAGATTATCTAAAAACGACAGCATAGTACAGGCGGAGGATAAATTTGAGAGAATTCAGTATAAATAAAAATGACGCGGGACAGCGCATGGATAAATTTCTCACCAAGGCAGTCCCTGCACTGCCGAAAAACCTGATGTACAAATACATCAGGTTAAAGCGCATAAAGCTTAACGGCAAACGTTGTGAGATAAGCACAAAACTCAGCGAGGGCGACAGCGTACAGCTCTATATCAATGATGAATTTTTCCCGGAAAAGCGCGATGAAGCCCATCGTTTCCTCAACTCGCCCAAGGATATCGAAATAGTGTACGAGGACGAAAATATAATCCTCTGCGATAAGCCCTGCGGTCTTGTTGTACATGAGGACGAAAGCGGCGAAGCGGATACACTGATAGACCGTGTTCTGCACTATCTCTATGACAAAGGGGAATACGATCCCGATACCGAAAACAGCTTTACTCCCGCCCTGTGCAACCGCATCGACAGGAATACCTCTGGTATAGTGATATGTGCCAAAAATGCCGAAAGTCTGCGGGTGCTCAATCAGAAAGTCAAGGACAGGGAACTTGAAAAACTCTATCTCTGCGTTACAGTGGGTATACCGAATAAAAAGTCCGCTGAGCTGAAAGCTTTCCACCGCCGCGATGAAAAGACAAAGGTAGTCCGTGTAGAGGACAAGTCTTTCCCGGGCAGTAAGACCATGATAACCCGCTATAAAGTCCTCGCTGAGAATAAGCAGTCAGGTCTTGCACTTCTGGAAGTCGATCTCGTCACAGGCAGAACTCACCAGATAAGAGCACATCTTGCACACATCGGCTACCCCCTGCTGGGCGACGGAAAATACGGCAGCAATAAGATAAACCGCGCCCTCGGCGTGAAGACCCAGGCACTGTGCTCATATAAACTCACATTCAGATTTACCACCGAAAGCGGCTGTCTGGAATACCTTGACGGCAAAAGTTTTGAAGTTAAAAAAGTCTGGTTCAAAGATAAGTTCTTTGAATTATAAAAAAACCGTCCCCGAAAAAGGGACGGCTCATATATCGTATCATATCGGGCGGAGGTCATTCTTCCGCCTTTTCTTTTTTCTTTTCTGTCTTGGGTGCTCTGCCATAGATCTCAGTTATATCTGCAAGCTTGTCGATCAGCTTGTTCGTGAGAAGCTCTGAACTTTCCAGACGCCATTTCCAGTTCGTGCCAACAGTCGAAGGTGTGTTCATTCTGGCGGATGAACCAAGTTCAAGTATGTCCTGCATCTGCGCGATAGCAGTATCACATACGCTTGACCAGCACAGCCTTGTAAGTGCCCAGGGCACATCACTGTCTTTTTTGACGTTAAGGTACTTCTTGCAGAATTCCGCAGTCTTTTTATCGCAGCCGGTTATCCAGCCAAGGGCAGTTTCATTATCGTGAGTGCCCGTGTAGCATACGCTGTTTGAAGTTGTATAATTATGCGGAAGATATCCGTTGGAACTGTCACCGTCAAATGCGAACTCCAGTATCTTCATGCCGGGATAACCTGCTGCTTCCAGCATCTTGACAACCTTTTTAGTAAGGAATCCAAGATCTTCCGCTATGATATCAAGATCTCCAAGCTTGCGGTTCACCGCTTTGAAAAGCTTCATATCAGGACCCTTGCTCCAGTGACCCTTTCTAGCATTGGGTGCACCGTAGGGTATGCAATAGTAGCTTTCAAATCCGCGGAAATGGTCTATCCTGACGGTATCATATATATCAAATGCTGTGCGTATACGTTCTGTCCACCAGTGGTATTTTTCCTTTGCCATATAGTCCCAGCGGTACAGGGGATTTCCCCACAGCTGACCGTCCTCTGAGAAACAGTCGGGAGGACATCCTGCCACTTCGATTGGCTTCTTGTCCTTATCCAGATAGAAGTATTCCGGAGTAGCCCATACCTCAACACTGTCGTAAGCGCAGTATATCGGTATATCACCGATTATCTTTATGCCGCGGTCATTGGCGTACTTTTTAAGACGTTTCCACTGTCTGAAATACTCATACTGCACAAAGCACCAGAAGTCGATATCGTCAGCATAATCCTTTGAAGCCTGTTTGACAGCCTTGCCCTTGTGCATTTTCAGCGGTTCTTCCCATTCGTACCAAGCTTTTCCGTCATGTGCGAATTTCAGCGCCATGAACAGACCGTAGTCGTATATCCAGTTCTTGTTGTCCAGTACGAATTTCACATAACCCTTTGCAGGAGATTTGCGGAAGCGCTTATGTGCTTTTTTCAGCACCTTGAAGATATTCTCGTATATAGTGCCGTAGTCAACGGAGCCTTTGTCTTCGCCCCAATTGATATCTTTGTATTCCTCGGCTTTAAGGTATCCGTCCTTTTCAAGCGTTTCAAGGTCGATGAAATAAGGATTTCCCGCGTGTATCGAAAAACTCTGATAAGGTGAATCACCATAGCTTGTAGGTGACACCGGAAGTATCTGCCAGCAGCTTTGCTTGGCACGTACCAGAAAATCCACAAATCCATAGGCTTCACGCCCCATTTTGCCTATGCCGTAATTATTTGGCAGTGAGGATATATGCATAAGTATTCCGCTTTTTCTCATATTGATTACCTCGCATAGAAGTTCTTGTCATTGTTACGTATACTATAATTGTAACATATTTATATGAATTTTGCAATAGTGTGGAAGGAAATATTGTTATATTTTTCACAATTAAGATATCACTTCAACGCACCGCTTAAAATGTATGTAGACACTGCTGATCATTTATATTGCAAATAAAAAGGGGCTGAGATCATTGATCCCAACCCCACAGCTCTTTATGTTTTATTTCTTGTTCGCCACCGAGATACGGTTGACCGCTCTCTTCAGCTGTCTTTCAGCAAGGTCGAATTCGGTTCGGCTAGTCTCGGCTTTGAGCTGTTTCTCCGCTCTTGCCTTGGATCGTTCTGCACGAGCTACATCGATCTCGTCAGACCATTCTATAGCCGAAGTCAGCACAGTGACCATGCTGTCCTCGGATACTTTTACTATACCGTCGGATATAGCCGCACTGCGGAAGCTTCCGTCTGAACGTATCTTCATTTCGGAAGGTACTATACTTGCAACATAGGGCGCATGACCTTTCAGTATGCCTACATAGCCTGATGTAGTTTTAGCGATCAGCTGTTCGGCATCGCCCTCAAAGAATATCTTCTCGGGGGTCAGTACTCTTAATTTGAAAACTGCCATAGTTTCCGCCTTTCGTTATTCTTCTTCTGCGGACTTCTTTGCCTTTTCCACAGCCTCGTCGATAGTACCGACAAACAGGAACGCACTCTCGGGCAGATCATCATGCTTGCCTTCGATTATCTCCTTGAATCCGCGGATAGTTTCCTTCAGCGGCACGTACTTGCCCTGATAGCCTGTAAACTGTTCAGCAACAAAGAAAGGCTGTGAAAGGAAACGCTGTATCTTTCTTGCACGGGATACGGTCAGTTTATCCTCATCGGAAAGCTCATCCATACCCATGATAGCGATGATATCCTGGAGCTCTACGTATCTCTGGAGGATGGACTGTACCTGTCTTGCCACCTGATAGTGTTCGTTGCCAACTATCTCGGGTGTTAGTATACGTGAGGTGGATTCCAGCGGGTCTACTGCAGGGAATATACCCAGCGAAGCTATGCTTCTTGAAAGAACGGTAGTAGCGTCAAGGTGTGCGAATGTAGTTGCAGGCGCAGGGTCTGTCAGGTCATCCGCAGGT
The DNA here is from genome assembly GCF_000179635.2 of Ruminococcus albus 7 = DSM 20455. NCBI lineage: Bacteria > Bacillati > Bacillota > Clostridia > Eubacteriales > Oscillospiraceae > Hominimerdicola > Hominimerdicola alba. The sequence continues at coordinate 299,252 of NC_014833.1, forward strand.
ACATATACTGCCTGTACAGAAGTGATAGAACCCTTATTTGTCGAAGTTATACGTTCCTGCAGAGCGCCCATCTCTGTTGCCAGGGTAGGCTGATAACCAACGGCTGAAGGCATACGTCCCAGCAGCGCTGAAACCTCGGAACCTGCCTGTGTGAATCTGAATATGTTATCGATGAACAGCAGTACGTCCTGACCTTCAACGTCACGGAAGTACTCTGCCATAGTCAGACCGGACAGACCAACTCTCATTCTTGCTCCGGGTGGTTCGTTCATCTGACCGTACACGAGAACGGTCTTGTCGATAACTCCCGACTCTTTCATTTCCCAGTAAAGGTCGTTGCCCTCACGGGTACGCTCGCCAACGCCTGTAAATACGGATATACCGCCGTGCTGATTGGCTACGTTGTTTATAAGTTCCTGAATAAGAACCGTCTTGCCGACACCTGCACCGCCGAACAGACCTATCTTACCGCCTTTGAGGTAAGGTGCGATCAGGTCTATTACCTTGATGCCTGTTTCCAGTATCTCGTTAGCGGCAGTCTGCTCCTCATAAGAGGGCGGCTCACGATGTATTTCCCAGCGCTCAGCTGTTTCGGGTGCGGGCAGATTGTCAACAGGGTCGCCCAGCAGGTTGAACATTCTTGAAAGTGTCTCTCTGCCTACGGGTACGGATATAGCCCTGCCGGTATCCACAGCATCAACGCCTCTTACGAGGCCGTCTGTGGATGACATAGCGATACATCTGACCAC